>JAYEGG010000144.1:0-14755 GCA_034658995.1 Methanobacteriota archaeon
CGCATCCCAGTACCCCCTCTCTTCGGCTTCAAACAACCGTTCCATCACTTCAGCGGCTGCAAATTTGTTATTTTCGATCAGCCGTCGCCTCATATCCGCATCAAAGACGAATCGCCTGGCAATGGATGACCATATCCAGTTATCCACGGCGTTTGTGGTTGCAGCCAGCCCGAGCACGTTCTCAAGTCGGTCGGCGATCTGCTGCGCCCCATGAACATCATGTTTCAGCATCTCATCGATCCATTTTGGGTTCAGGAGCCTTGTCCGTACCCCTCGTGCTATGACGTCCCCGACATCTTCGGTCTGTACCACCTCTTTTGTCGTGTCTGTGATCAGCATCTCTGGCTTTTCGCCTCGAACGGTCTCAACAGCCTTCGAAAGACCCCCGAAGAACTCGAAATAATGATCCAGATCGACCACCTCGTAATCATGCGAATCCCTGACCTGTGAGACGATCTGCACGCTGGAGAGGTTCTTCCGATATAGGTCATTGCTCTTCTCTGCGTGGATATTCTCAACATAAAGATGGTTCATCGACTGGATATATACCTCTGCCAGGTCCTTCTCGTCCTTCCAGATCGAGTCTTCGACGAGCGGGAGCATCCGTGTCCCGTACTCCCCCACCTTCGGACCAAATATCCTCCCATTTGCAACTTTGTTCGCAGTCTTCTCATCGATCACCCCTCTTTCGATCTCTTCTATTAGTATCTGTCGGTTTTCAAGGGAGTGCTTCCGCACGAAGTTCATCTCGAGAGGCTCATCAAGCTCTGCCACGAGACCCACGGCTCTATCCAACAGACTCAGGAGATTCGGGAACATATCACGGAAAAAGCCGCAGATGTTTATGAGACAGTCGATTCTTGGTCTCCCGAGTTCTTCCAGTGGTACGGGCGTCGGTTCCGGGTACCACGATCCAACTCCTCTCGTGACCTTCACTCCAAGATAATGAAGAATCTGCCCGATGGACTCACCTCCGGTCTTTGTTGTCTCAAATCCCCATAACACGACCCCGACGCTTTCAGGATAACTGCCGTTCTTCCGCAGATATGTCTTTATCGTGTTTTCTGCAATTTCAACGCCCCGCTCGGATGCGGTCCGGGTCGGAATCCTGTTCGGGTCAAACTGGTTGATGTTTCTGCCGGTTGGAAGAATCTCCGGCGTTCGTACCACATCCCCTCCGAGAGATGGCTCGATAAACTCCGTGTTGGGGCCCCGCAGGCAACTCTCGATCTCAAGACCGCTGTCTGAATAGTTTCTTGAGACCTCAATTCCGAAAGAGAGGGTCTTCTCGAGCTCCTTTCTCTGTTTGCGACTGATCTTGATCTCGCTCTTGCTCCCAACCCCGCTTTTACCCTCCCAAACAGTGCTCTCGATGGACTCTTCGATGGATTCATCGATGGAACGGTTCACGAGTTCAGAGCTTATTGAATCGATATCGTCGAGTTGAGACGCATACTGATCCTTATTTCTCAGCGCAAGATCATAATCGAGCTCCATTGTTTCTGCAATGATTCTGTTGAGAGCTTTTACCCCATCCCGGTCGTACCTCATGATGAATTCGGTGAATCTCTTGAGGTCTTCGATTCCGTACTGCTCCCCAAGTATGTGCAAACCTTTCGGTATGATGCTCCGTTTCATCTCATAGAGCTCTTCATGGATGTTATCGATGTTTTCCCCTCTGAATTCCAGTTCTCTTGCCTTTTCAAGAATTTTCTCCCGCACCTTCTCGCTTCGCAGAGGATTCTGCGCAACTGTTACTGTGTCGTCGTACTCATCGATCAAATCCTGAAGCTCGGTATAATCCTCGTACAGATCTGATGTGGTGTAAGGCGGGGAGTTGTAACTGATCAGCGTGCCATGAAGCCTCCTCTTTGCGATGGTGGACTCTGATGTGTTCAGGACGTGATAGATGTACAGATGCGGCATATCACCGATCAGAATGTCGGGAAAACAGCTCGAACTCATTCCAACTTCCTTTCCTTTCGTGAATTCTGCCAGACCATGAGTTCCTACGTGAAAGACAGCATCTGCACCCCAGATCTTCTGCAGCCAGAAGTAAAAGGCGAGATACTGGTGATGTGGCGGTTTTGTCTTGTCATGGGATGCTGTAGCCAGATCTGATCCGTCGAGCGGAGGTCTTGCCGGCTGAATACCGACAAATATCCTGCCAAACTCGATTCCCGGTATGAGAAGTCTGTTACCCACGGTCATGACGCTTCCAGGTGGCTCGCCCCAGTAGTGTATGACATCCTCCTGCAGTTCATCCGGCAGTGACCTGAAGAATCGGAGGTATTCGTCCAGATCGATAGAAAAACAGTTTGCAATCGTCTTCTCTTTCTTAAACCAGTTTCCCGAGTTTGTGATCGCCATCTCCTCAAATAATTTGTGCAGCTCTTTCCCCGGAATCTCTACATCGTACCCGTCCTCCTTAAAACGCTCCAGCAATCGGGTTACGCTCTGGAAGACGTCGAGATAAGCAGCTTTCCCGATATTCGCCTCACCCGGGGGGTAATTGTATATTATGACGGCGATCTTCCTTTCGCTCTCGGGTAGCCCCTTCAGCTCGATCCAGTTCCGGATCCTGCTGGTTATGCGGGAGACGCGGTCATCAATCGGTGCAACCTCCCTTGCACACAGTTCTCCCACCACCACATCCTGCACCCCTGAGACTGGTATGGACTCGATGCATCCGTCGAGTTCGGGCCAGATCACGGCAGCGATCGTCTCGATCGGCGAAAGCCCGGTCGGCGATTCCTCCCATTTCGCAACCTCCCGCGTGAACATGGGCGCCGGAGAAAAGATGGGCACGTTCAAACTCTTTAATAGCTCCAGTGTCCGCTCCGGATTCCCGCCAAGGGGACCTCCGTTTATCCGAAACCACATCAGATTAATTACCGCATCAACGAGGGGCTCATCGTCTCTGAAGAAATACTGCCGTATCGCGTTCAGGTTATGAATCCCGTCCGAATAGACCGGGATGAAATTAAAATCATTAAGTTCGTTCACAAATGCTTTTATCGTTGCAATGTTCTGGTCAAAATGCATCCCTCCGTGAAAGAGCATGCCGATTGTTGGATTTGTCTCTTCAAATCCGGTTGATCCGGTTAAATCCGCAGGGTCTGTAAAATGTCCGTACGCCGGATGATATACCCCGTATTCCGGGAATTCGACCGGTTCCTTTGCTTTCGGCAGCTTGTATCCAAAGTATTCCCTCAGAAGAAGCACGAACAGATTATAATAATTTTCTCTGCCGCCATGCCTCCAGTACCTGGTTATCTTGATGTAGTTGCCTGCGTCCTTCATGGATTTGACCGGCAGAAGTTTCCCGGCGGTCTCCACGATATTCTGAGCCCGCTCTATCCGCTTCCAGAGGTCTTCCGGATCCCGACCTTGATCCGCAACCCCGGTTGTGGCACCGGCACTCATCCTGTCCGCCATCTTTTCTCCGGAGAATGAGCCGAGCCGTGTTATCTGCATCAGCTTGCCAATAGGGGTGATGAGATTCAAAACAATGTTATCTCCGTCCTTCAACGCATCATAAACAACTTCGCTCGATCGCCCGCCGCCTCTTATGTCGATCAGAACAATATCAGAGCCCTTCAGATCATCTTTCAGGACATCCTCATCGATCTCTTCTTCATCTATCTGGTTCGGATAATAGGTCCTGAAATCGATGCCAGTTCCAACGCCGGTTCCAATGCCGTTGTCGTGGTTCAACTCGTTCACTGCCTCAGCGAGCGACGCTGTCGAGACAGTTGAGATGCAAGTGATCTTCATAGTAATCGCCTTGAATCGTCTCTTTTTAAAAAATAAGGAAGAGGAGAGACTCAGCTCTCCAGAGCTCGTGGATACACAAAGACACCGTGCTCTGCCACATCAAAGTCTATGCCGCAGAATTCGTCGATGTACTCCTGATGAATCACCTCTGCATCCACATTCTCGAAAAGATCCGGGTGGAACCACTCTGCATAGTAGGCAAGACCGACCACGTCAGCCAATCCGCCGGAGACCTCGCCCTGCATTATGTGGATACAGTTGTTCTTCACTGCCGGAATCTCTCCAAAGCCCGGAAGTCCGATTATCTCGTCATAATACGCTTCCAGATCACCGTCGTCATCCGTTCCATAACCGCCACCACGGGTATTATACCCGGACGCCTGACCGATAATTATTGCGGGCTCCTGACTCAGGACCCATTCAAGCTCCGCATACGGGTACCCCGGCGCAAGACCCGGGGGCAGGTCAGCAGCTATGTTGATCCCGCCTGCCTGCACACACATCTGGTGAAGCCCGGTGCCTCTGGCAGCAGTCATGCGGTTAGACGAACCGCGCTGGCTCCCATAATCTATGAAGACCATCGGTCTATCGTCATCCGAGATTCCAGACACCACATCTTCAATCTCATCAACGTATTCATCATGCCATCCGATGTAGTTTCTGGCGCTCTCCACCTCACCAAGCAGATAACCGAGTTTTATCACATCTTCCGCAACCGTTTCCGGTTTGTAAAAGTTTAAGCGGACCACGGTCAGTGCCGGCTCCAGCTTATCCTCAAGACCACTGTGACCCGGATTATATATCCCTGGAGCATAAGCCATAACAATATCCGGGTTCATCTCCAGCATCACTTCAAGATCAGGTCCGGAACCCCTGCCAACCGACGGCAACACGGATAACTCCGGGAAAAAGTTCGTATTCCCGGCTGTAGCGCTCTCTATCCCGACTATCCGATCCTTCGCCCCAATAGCCCTGATAGCCTCCGTACAGTCCGAGTTCAGCGCGAGTATCTCGTTCACAGGCATGCACACCGTTTTGGTGTTTCCCTCGGAATCGAACAGTGTAAGCTCCTTCTCTTTTCCCAATATGACAAGCTCGATCTGCGTCACGTCCTGCATGTTGATCTTGCTGTCATGCTTGGCGTCTGAGAGTTCTGTTTCGTCTCTGTATTCGAGGATGATCAGTTCGGTGTACGTCACATCCTGCATGTTTATCGTGTCGTCTTCGTTCGCGTTACCGAAGACCTCGAGTGTGTAGTCTGATGCAGCCACCGGTGACGCCAGCAGCAGCAAACCAATGGTCATTCCGACCAGTATTATATTCATTCCCATTGTATATTACCTCCTTATGGTTTATTCTTACTATATATATGTAGACATGTAATATATGTTACATAGCGCGTGCGCATCACAACCATACTCCATTGTACTTAAGACTTTTGATCAGTATCATAACATTAATCAATAAACATATACACCCACCCTTCATACTCCGCATCACCCCGCTTCAGACCGACCGTATCGGAACGATGTACGGTATCCCCCCGCCTCGATTGACCACCTCATCCTCCACACCATAGACCCGGGGGTGATGAAAAGATGTGTATACTCCGCACTGAATCGGTCCCATTTTTGGTAACTACTCAGGTATGTTGATTGGTCGCCTGAGTGCGATTCTGTACTTTCTGATAAGAAAAATAACCGCGGAGTGCGCGGAGGTTCGCAGAGCTGTTAGCTGTTTATTTTCCTTCCGCGTCCCTCTGCGCCCTCCGCGGTTAAATTCCCGGTTTGGTTACAGTACCCCCCATGTCCCAGATAGCCCCTGCATAGTGAAGTCTCCTGATAGCGGTTTTAGGTACCTGCGTAGTTACCATTTTTGTTCCATTTTAGTACTGGAGCAAAAGCATCTTTCTAATTAGATTGGACCGATTGCTACTGGTTTTTCTTGCACCATGAAAGAATTAGACTGATAGGCGGGGTTCATAATCGAACTAATGAAACCACCACACTGAACTGATCCCGTTTTTGTTTCGTTCAGTATTTGATGCAAAGATCTTACAAAAGGTGATCGCCTATCGATATTTGTGAAACACGCCGTATTCAGCACGCCACTTATCGATTGTTTATTGAGGACAGGGTGACAAAAAAGGAACAAAATGACAAGGTTTTGGGATGTGAAACTCACCCGAATAGGGCAAGTTTTCATCACCATACCATAGACCTACCTGATATTCCCTGGCGTGAGAACCGTCCCCGGCTCTCCAGCATCATATGTCCTCCCACAGTTAAGGAATATCATCTTATCAGAGAATCTTGATGCGAGGTTCAGGTCGTGCATCGCCATCACTGCCGTTAATGACGCGAGGGTCCGTACAGAGCGGTTCTGGTATCCGGCACACACCCCTCATGATCCATCACCATCCTTAATCACATTCAAACTCGTGTCACTGGTACCTTTGCGAGGAATTCATCCTTGAAAAGGACGAAAGCCCATACAGGTATCATAAATATCTGTTTGCCGTCTATCTGCTCCTCTCTGTAGACGTCTTTGGTCAACACAAAACCAGAGTCAAGTCCGTTTTTATCCAGTGCACGCAGGAACTGCTTCAGATGCACTCTTCCGTATTTCACCTCGATGGGCACGGTTGTTCCATTCTTCAGGATGAAATCGATCTCAGTGCTCGAATCCCTGAAGTAGTGGTGAGCATCTATCTCCTGCAATACGAGGTTCTCTATCACCCTCCCCATCTCTTCTGGTTTTGCAAATATGTAAGCGAAGGATGCGCTGGTGAGATAGGCTCTTCTCATCTTCCTGGAAGTTGCCATGAATCCGGGTCTGAGGTTGCGAACGAGTCTTATTATCAGCGCGTATTCGAGGTGGCTTACGTAGCTGATGATCGTTGGTTTACTCCTCGAAAGATCCCTTGAGAGGGCATCATAATTTATTATCATCCCGGGATTTCTTGCCACGAGTTCCACCAGAGTTTTCAGGAGTTCCACGTCCTTTATTCCAAACTCAGCTGGTAAATCAATGAAAATTATCCGTTCTATCACGTTGTTCCTCAGATAATTTCTTATCTTTTCCTCATTCTCCTCCTCCAGTATCTCAGGAAAGCCGCCTTTCAGGAGATGATCATGGAACAGTGGTAAAACCCTTCTTTCATACACCTTCCACTCCTCAAACCGCACCTCTACCCCCTTCATCTCCAGAAACTCCCTGAAACTGAGCGGTTTTAGCAGGAAATCGTACATGCGACCCGCGAGACTTTCTTTCGCTCTCTTCTGTACGTTTATGGATGCAGAACCGCAGATGAAGAACTTGATGCCTGGATACAGGTCATAGAATATCTTGAGCTCGTTCTGCCAGTTCTCAGATTTGTGAATCTCGTCGAGGAAGATGAATACCCTCTCACCAGCATCGAAATTTCTCCGCAGTTTCTCCTGTTCGTAAGTCCTCAGCAGATCTCCGATCCCCGCTTTTGTGACATCAAACGAGAAATAAAGGATGTTTCCGGGGTTTACACCCTTATCAAGCAGATGCTGCATGAACTGGTAGAAGAGTGTGGTCTTTCCCACTCTTCTGAGACCATATACGAGAAGTATCTGTTTATCGTCAAGATATTCGAGCATTTTGTAAAATAGTGGTCTTTTATATGGCTTTAGCAGCCTCACACTGCCAGTGGTCCACCAGTCGTTGAACTGTTCAATCGTTCTCAGTTCCATATTAGTAAAGTGTGATTTACTAATACTTAGATTTTTCGTAAACTGAGAATTATGTTTGAGATCGGTCACCCCCCGCCAGGACCACCTCCTTGACCAGATACGAAGATTGTGCATCCGCTTCAAAAGAGATGGTAAAACCCATTCTGTGGTCTCCAATCTTTCTGAAGATGTACAGAAAAACCTCAATCCCCCCATCCCCCATCCGCTCAGACAGACCGTATCGGAATGATGTACGGTCTCCCCCCGCCTCGATTAACCACTTCAGCCTCCACATCATAGACCGACCTGATATTCTCTGGCGTGAGAACAGTCTCGGGTGCTCCGGCATCATATATCTTGCCCCCATTAAGGAATATCATCGTATCAGAGAATCTTGATGCGAGGTTCAGGTCGTGCATAGCCATAACCGCCACCATCTTCTTCTCCCGGACGATCGACGCAATGAGGTTGAGCACATCAAGTTGATGTTTCAGGTCGAGATTGCTGGTGGGTTCATCGAGCAGGAGTACCTCGGGTTCCTGGGCTAATGCTCTTGCTATCTGAACTTTCTGGAGTTCTCCACCGCTCAGCTCATTGGATGGTCTCTGAGCCATCTCTTCCAGACCCATGAGGGTCAGTATGTCCAGTACGATTTCCTTGTCTCCGGAGCTTACATTCCAGTCCATGTAGGGTTTTCTCCCGATCAGCACTATCTCGAAGACTGTGGAAGGAAACGAACGACCGGTGCCCTGCGGAACATAGCCGAGAAGCTTTGCAAGCTCTTTTAATCTTAATTTACCCACGTCATGCCCCTCTACTAGAACAGTTCCCTTCTGAAGCTTCAAAATCCTGTTGACACATTTGAGGAGGGTGGTCTTCCCTGAACCATTCGGTCCAACAAGGCTCACGAGTTCACCCTTCCCCATACTTATCGTGACGTCCTCTAAAGCGCATCTGCTTCCATAACTGAAGCGGGCACCCTGTACATCAAGTTTCATCCCCAGTACTCCGTTCTTCTGGTCATCACCAGGTATAGAAAGAAGGGAACGCCGATGAAGGAGAAGATGATTCCGACAGGGATTATTATGGGTGCGACGATCGTTCTTCCGATCGTGTCTGCGGCAAGGAGCAGTACTGCTCCAAGGAGGCAGGAGCAGGGCAGGAGGAACCTGTAATCATTTCCGATTATGAACCGCACGATGTGCGGCGAGACGATGCCGACGAATGCGATTATTCCTGTGAAGCAGATTATGCCGGCTGTGATGAGTGTTGCCAGCATGAGGGAGATTATCCTGACACGGGCGGTATTGACCCCGGTGCTTGTTGCGATCTCATCCCCGAGCGTCATAGCGTTCAGGTCCCATGAATACCTCATGAGGAAGGGGAGGCAGACGAGAAGTATCGCACCTGCCACGTACACATCCGCCCATCGTGTTCCGGAGAGGCTCCCAAACATCCAGTGCACAACCACCGAGAGCTCTTCCTCGGACGCTATGTACTGCAAGAAGGAAGTAAGACCGCTGAAGAGAAACATAAGAGCGATTCCAGCAAGTATGAGTGTCTCTGCTGTCACTCCCCGTATCCTTGCGATTCCATAGACCAGAAAGGCAGTGAGAAGACCAAAAAGGAAGGCGTTCATGATCACAAGGTACCTCCCGCTTCCGGCAAGCCCCGCTCCAAGGACTATCGCGACAGACGCCCCAAAGGCGGCGGCAGACGAAATTCCTATCGTGTACGGACTCACCAGAGGATTTCTCATCGTGCCCTGCATCGCTGCACCGGCTACCGCAAGACCTGCTCCGGCAATGATGCCAAGCATGATACGTGGCAATCGCGCCTTCCAGACAATTGCGATAGCAATCTCGCTGCTTTCCACCCCCATAAAAGGAAACATCCTGGCAACGAGAGCGTCAAAGACCTCTTTCATGCTCAGACTGGCTGCCCCGAGGTAAATCGCTATGAACGCCAGAACTACAAGTAAGGCAAGGGTCACAAGGATGAACGTCACCTTCCCGGCGGTGAGCCTCTGGTATATCTCTTCTGCTTCCTTGTTGTATGCCATCACTTAATCCCTGATCGTCTCACGGATGGGTTACCTTTCTGTTGAAGAGTTCCTCATCAGTCATTGTCGCGATTTTCCCGGCGAATTCCTCGATAGCCCCACCTTTCAGTATCTCTTCCATGATCTCGGGTTTCAATTCGATCTCCAGCGTTTTCCCCCCACTGGTGACACATGTGAAGACTGCTTTTGGTTCTGGTTTTTCATTGGTTATCACATACACATTCCCTTTTCCCATTGTGCATCCAGTGGAGACCTGTATGCCGTCAATCAAACATGATATTGGCGGAGTTGTTCCGGTCTTCACCAGAACATCCATATCTGAATATCCGCCTGAATTCAGCTCTTTCAGTGCAATGATGCCCATTCTGATGCCAACAACCAAAAAAGGACCAAGATGCCCGTGAAACGCAGTACCGTTCTCTATCAACTCGTTCAGATCCAGTTTTCCAACATCGATTTCATTCATTCCCGACACCACCCTGGTATAATGTAAAATGTAAAAATATGAAAATACAAGAGGGTGGCAATTCTGCTTTGCCACCCTATATCTCATCAGGGATTTGGGTAGATGAGGATTCCTTCAGGAATCTCTTCGATTCCGTAGAATTGGTTGAGATAGTCCCTGAATACATCGTCAGGGTCCACATCCTCGAAGCGTTCCGGGTAGAACATCTTACTCATGTAGATCACTCCGATTGGAGCTCTCAGCGTAGCCGTCTCGAGAGAGAAGAGATACACCTCGTCATTCTTGACGGCATCGATCGCAGACCAGCCAGGACGTGTCTTGATATCTCCTATTATTCCATCAGGTATCGTTTCGTCAGTTACGCCGTGCCCGAGCCGGAAGCTTCTGGAGATTATCATCTCCGGATTCTGTTCCACGACCCATTCAGGAGCTACCTCCACATGTCTGTCTGATCTCACCACATCAGAAGCGATATCACTGCCCCCTGCGATACTGACCATCTGATTCATGTAGTATGCTACACGATAATTGAGGTTCTCCATGTATATCCGTTTCTTTTCCGCTTCTTCTATGTCCCCGGTGCGTTCCTCGATTATATCGTACTGGTCTTCGAAGAACCGGGCATACGCTTCTGCTTTCTCTTGCTCACCGAGCAGCCACCCAAGAATCATTGTGTCAGAGCGGATCGCAGCCATATCCGGAAGGAAGCTGAAGAACGCCACAGGAATATCATAGTACTCCAGATCGTCAGCAAACTTCATCGCCACCCCTCTTGCTCCGGGACATGCGCCAAAAGCAAGGACGATCTGTGGATCCACTTCTATCGTATTCTCTATGCTTGGTTCCATTATGGTTCCAAGCTGGGGCACACCCTCGAATGCAACTTTTGTTTCAGGAAGGTTGAGTGCCTGTCTAACTGCTCCCACCACCCGGTCGTCAGCATCCAGGGCGGCGATCACGGCACCGGCTTCGGCGCATAACACCACTATTCGTTCTACGGGATAGTCCAGTGTTGTCACTCTCCCGGTGGTGTCAAGAAACGTGATCTCATTCTCTTTCCCGAGTATGGCAAGCTCGATCTGGGTCACGTCCTGCATGTTGATCTTGCCATCGTACTTGGCGTCTGAGAGTTCTGTTTCGTCCCTGTACTCGAGGATGATCAGTTCGGTGTATGTCACATCCTGCATGTTTATTGTGTCATCTTCGTTTGCGTTCCCGAAGATGCCGAGTGTGTAGTCGGATGCTGCGGCTGGCAGTGTTAGCAGCAGCAGGCTTATAATTACTCCAGCCAATATACTTGCCTTCATATTCATCACCAGATTTTTACACATCCTATCAACTCTCTTCCAGCGGTGGATACACAAAGACACCATCATCGACAAGGCTCTCATCAAGTCCCTGGAACTCTGTCAGATACTGTCGATGAGCCGCTTCCGGATCCAGATCCGTGAAACGATCCGGATATAGCCATTTTGCGATGTACCCCATACCAACAAAGTGAGACGTCCCGCCTAAGACGTCGTTGTTGACAACGAGAATCCTCTCGTCCTCAACTGCAGATACATGAGCCAGTTCCGGGCGATCCATGAGCTCATCCGCAAGACCGCTCAACTCGGTTATGTCACCACTGTCATACCCACCCTCGCGCTTCGCAGCCCTGATTATAGCATCGGGATTCCGATCGATCACGTCTTCTTCGCTCACATCCGGATAGTCAATGGCAAGATCGCGGAAGATGTTGTAGCCACCGGCAAGCTCGACCTTCTCATGCCATCCAGCGTTTCCTGCCGCGGTATGATACGCCCTCCAGCACTCAATGTACACCCTTGTCCTATCATCCACGGGGATATCTGCCACCTCGTCATATATCTGGTTTAAGAATCCCTCGTAGAAATCGATCCACACTTCCGCTTCATCCCTCTTTCCAAGCAGGTATCCCAGTAGTATCGCATCTTCCACCAGACTCGATGGCTTGTAGCCGTCAATCCGGATGCATGCGATCTCCGGATCTGCATCGGTCAGCGTATCCTGAATCGCCTCGCACTTGGACGCAGAGAAGGACGCATATAGGATGACCGCGTCAGGATTGCACTCCAGCATCGCCTCGTAGTCCGGAGACCACACAGAACCAACGCCCGGATAGTCGCCAAACTCCGGGTAGAACAGCGTATCCTGAATCGTATACTTGCTCACGCCAACGATCTTATCAGCCGCATCAAGAGCTCGCATAAGCGGCATACAATCGCTATTCGGTGTGATTATCCTCTCGATGGGCTTCTTGACCGTAACGATCCTGTCCGCACCATCAATCACCGTAAGCTCCAACTCTCTCCCGAGTATGACGAGCTCGATCTGCGTCACGTCCTGCATGTTGATCTTGCCGTCGTACTTGGCGTCGGAGAGTTCCGTCTGGTCGCGGTATTCGAGGATGATCAGTTCGGTGTACGTCACATCCTGCATGTTTATTGTGTCATCTTCGTTCGCGTTCCCGAAGATTCCGAGCGTGTAGTCGGATGCCGCGGCTGGCAGTGCCAGCAAGAGCATCATCGTAATTCCAACCAATATTGTATTTATTCTCATTGTATAATATCTCCTTTTGGGTTTATTCCCATCAACTCGCCTCAAGCGTCGGGTACACAAATACGCCGTGCTCTTTCACATCGAAGTCTATGCCCTGGAACCGGTCTATGTACTCTTGATGCACTGCCTGCGGGTCCAGATCCTCAAACAGATCGGGGTGCAGCCACTTTGCCGTGTATGCGACACCGATCTGGTATCCGGGACCGGGTGCGTAGATGAGAATATAATGCGTTACATATACTTTCCCGTCTTTTACCGCACGTATATTGTCAAATCCGGGCATCCCCAATATTTCGTTGTAACGTTCTTTCGTTACGTTCTCATCATCTGTTTCATAGCCGCCGTTGAACGAAAGACCGATGATGACATCAGGGTTCTGCTCCAGCACCCATTCGGGGTCTACTTTCGGAAGGACTCCTTCCCATCCACCCACCAGGTCAGCAGCTATGTTTATTCCGCCGGCGGTCTCGATGGCTTCTGAATACCCGCTTCCTCGCGAAACCGTTGACCCACCGGGTCTGTCCACGAACACTCTGGGCATCTCATCCGCCGGGATATCCGAAACTCGTTCTTCTATCGCAGCAAGCTTGCCCAGATGCCACTCGAGGTACTCGCATGCGTTCTCCTCTTCATCAAGTATGTATCCCAGCCGCATCATCTTGTGTACCGGAGTCTCGTCCCTGAAGACACAGACACGCACAACATCAATACCGGTGCCCACGAGGTCCTCCTCCAGAGTCGGGGTATGCGAGTTCCCAAGGATGACAATATTCGGGTCCAGCTCCAGTATCGCCTCGACATCGAGTTCCCAGCGTGATCCAACGCATGGCAGTTCACCCAGTTCAGGGAAATATGTGGGATAGTCCATGATCAGATCATCGACACCAACCACCCGATCCCTGGCTCCAAGTATGCGGATCACCTCTGCTGTGTTGTCATACACCGCAACGATTCTCTCAATCGGCTTCTCCACCGTCGCTACTTCTCCGTTGCAATCAAGATATGCAAGCTCCAACTCTATCCCGAGAATGATCAGTTCGATCTGGGTCACATCCTGCATGTTGATCTTGCCGTCGTGCTTGCCGTCCGCGAGATCGGTCTGGTCCCGGTATTCGAGGATGATCAGTTCGGTGTATGTCACGTCCTGCATGTTGATCGTCTCGTCCTCGTTCGCATTGCCGAAGATCTCGAGCGTGTGGTCGGATGCTGCGGCTGGCAGTGCACAGCAAACCAGCAAAAGCATCGTCGTGGCTATTCCAGCCAGTATTGTGCCTGTTTTTATCTTCATCACGCAACCGTCACTCATCTCAATCAACTCTCGTCCAGCGGCGGATACACGAATACGCCGTGCTCATTCAGATCATAGTCCACTTCCAGGAATCTTGTCAGGTACTCCTGATGAATCGCCTCCGGATCCAGGTCCTCGAATAGCTCCGGATGGAACCATTTTGCAAGGTATGCCATGCATACGAAGTGTGTTGGCGTGCAGACGAAACCGTAAGGGAATATGTAAACGCTTCCATTCGTAACTGCCGCCGCCTCCCCCAATTCCGGACGATTCAGGATCTCCTCCCTTGTATCTCTCAGTAAGGTCGGATCATCCAAATTATAGCCTGGAGACCTTCCGCCCTTGACAATGATCTCGGTATATCGTTTCATCACCATCTCGGGGTCCATATCGATCGTACCAGAGAAGTCGCTGAAGATATTATCACCACCAGCAAATACAATCATCGCATGAACCGGAGTCCCTGCACCCACGGTCTGATACGGTTTATGAGGCATCTCAAAGTAGACCGCTGGTTTGTCCTCATCCGACAGCTCATCCACACTCTCTGCGATCATGTCCATATATTGCTCATAGAAACCGACGAACTCACAAGCTTCCTCTCTTCTATCGAGTATGTACCCGGATTTTCTTACTTCATCCATGTAATACGCCGGGTTATCGCAGTCGAAGCAAATTGTCGTGATACCCGGACATATCTGCTTGAACTTCTCCAGAATCCCTTCGTCGTAGCCCCATAGAACAACGACCTCGGGATTAAGGTTCAATACAGCCTCATAATCAGGGCTACTAAAAGAGCCGACCTTTGGATACCGATCGACATCCGGAAACAATGCCCCATAATGCCCCACCAGATTCTGACAGACACCAACTACTTTGTC
>JAYEGG010000145.1:0-3721 GCA_034658995.1 Methanobacteriota archaeon
GCAAAATATATTGTGGAGGCAAGAAGGTACAAAGATTCGTTAAAAGAGACTGTTGAGTCTTTTGACGACGAACATGAATCAAGAGAGTGGCTGGTTAAGAATGTGAAAGGGATTGGCTACAAAGAAGCGAGCCATTTTCTCAGGAATATCGGCTGCAAAAATTCAGCGATCGTGGATTTTCACATAATCGATCTTTTGGCGAGGTGTGGGCTGATTGAAAAGCCAAAAACGCTCACAAAAACGAGATATATGGAAATTGAAGAGTTGCTCGGGAAAATTGCGGCGGAAGCGGACATGAATCTGGCAGAACTGGATTTGTATCTCTGGCATATCGAAACAGGGAAGGTGCTGAAGTGAACCCAATCGTTAGCTGGCAGGATGGTGTCGCCAACATGTTCACGTATATGCCCATTCTTATATTACATTTCAGGCATTTTGGCGGCATAATTTTAAGTACACCGCCGCGGATTTAGGATCACCGCTAACAGTGACATAAGGAGACGTACCATGAAGGAACAGACCGAAGTTCGGAATCTCAGAGAAGGCAGATATGTGATTATCGATGATGAAGTATGTGCGATCAAAGGTATTTCAAAATCAAAGCCCGGTAAGCATGGATCCGCCAAAGCACGGGTCGATACCATCGGGCTTTTTGACGGGCAGAAGCGCTCGATCGTGCAGCCAGTATCAGCCAAGATATTCGTGCCGATCGTCGAGCGCAAGACCGCACAGGTCCTCTCGATCACAGGCAACGTTGCACAGTTGATGGATATGACTGAGTATACTACATTTGAGCTCTCGATCCCTGAAGAGTTCCGCGATCGTGTTGCTGAGGGAAGTGATATCTCATACATCACCGCAATGGGCAAGATGCGGCTTGATATGAGATAATATGCAATAAATGATGCGTAATATACAATAATGTTCAGAGAGCGCGTCTTCGCTGATGCGACATCCAGTTACGAAGATGCCGAATTTGTGATATTCGGCGTGCCTTTCGATGCCACTTCGTCCTTCCGGTACGGCAGCAGCGAGGCACCAGACGCCCTGCGAAAGGCAAGTTACAACTTTGAGACGTACAACGATTTTTTTAATGTTGATCTGACCGATCTCCATATCCATGACCTCGGCGATCTCGATCTCGATACCCACACCGACGATATGCTTCATGCGGTCCACGATGTCGCTGCAATGATTATACGGGATGGTAAGGTCCCGATTATACTTGGCGGAGAGCACACGCTGACCTATAGTTGTGTCAGGGCTTTTACAGGGGCGTTTCATGATTCCACTCCGGATCTCGGAGTGATCGTTCTTGATGCACACCTTGATCTGCGCGACGAATATCTCGGAGCCAGACAGTCACATGCATGTGTTTCAAGAAACATCATCGACGACCTGACCGATAACTGCGTTCTGATCGGCGTGCGGAGCGGTTCGGCAGAGGAGTACGCCCACGCAAAAGAGACGGGGATCTTGTGGCACTCTGCTGACAAAGTGGACGGCGCCGGGATAGAGTCTGTGATCCGTGAGGCGCTCGACGCACTGTCTGGTCGCGGCTGCAAGCGGATTTACCTGTCCATCGATACCGATGTGATCGATCCCGCGTATGCGCCCGGCGTTGGCAACCCTGAGCCGTTTGGGTTGAGCCCGCGGGACGTGCGCGCTGCAATACGGATTGCTGCACCGTATACCTGCGGTTTTGACATCGTCGAGGTAAATCCGGGCTACGACAGGGGGGAGAGTGCGATGCTTGGCGCACGGCTGGTGCGGGAGTTTATCGCGGCAAAGAGCGTTTGTACTTGTTAGTGCACGGTAGGCACGTCCCGGCATCACGCAGGTTGCAGGGGTTAGGTACATATTGTTACTGATTCAGATGTAGACGGTGTATACCCATGAGAATCGCAATACTGGATCAGGACCGGTGCCAGCCGGGAATGTGCTCGCTTGAGTGCATCAAATACTGCCCGCGCGTGCGGACAGGTGACGAGACCATCAAAATGGAGGGGAAAAAACCGGTCATTTCGGAAGAACTCTGCATAGGATGCGGTATATGCGTCAAAAAGTGTCCGTTTGGATCTATCAAGATCATATCGCTACCAGAGTCCCTGACCGATCCATCGCACCGATATGGCGCCAACGGTTTTGTGTTATACGGCATGCCGATACCGCAGCAGGGCAAGGTGGTCGGAATACTCGGTCCAAACGGGATCGGTAAAACAACTGCGGTCCATATCCTATCAGGGAATCTAAAGCCAAATCTTGGAGTTGATGCTGATTGGGATGACATTTTCAAGTATTATGCCGGTTCTTCGCTTCAAGATTATCTGATGAAAATATCACGGAATAAAATTAAGTTATCTCAGAAACCACAGTATGTGGACCGGATTCCCGGGGCGTTTAGCGGCGATGTATCAGAATTACTTGAAAAAGTGGACGAACGTGGAGAACTCGACAACCTGATCTCAAAACTCGATATCAAACACATCTTGCACCGTGATTTAGGCGATCTCAGCGGCGGCGAGCTCCAGCGCATCGCAATCGCGGCGTGCGCAGCCAAAGATGCCGATTTCTATTTCTTTGACGAGATAAGCCCGTATCTTGATATTCACCAGCGTATCCGCGCGGCGGTCATGATCAGAGAGCTTGCAGCGCACAGCGCCGTGCTGGTCGTTGAGCACGATCTCGCAATCCTTGATCTGCTCGCCGATGCCGTGCATGTCGGGTACGGCGAACCGGGCGGGTTTGGCGTGATCACACACCCGAAAGGCGTGCGGCAGGCGATCAACCAGTACCTGCGCGGGTTTCTGCCAGAGGAGAACGTGCGGATCAGACCAACCGCGATCGCTTTTGAGGTACATGCGCCGAGATCTGCGAAGAATATCCCGATACTCCTTGAGTTTTCAGGATTCACGAAAGCGTATGACGTGTTTTCGCTTGACGTGGCTGGTGGCGAGATGCGTGTTGGCGAGGTCGTCGGCGCAGCAGGTCCAAACGGGATCGGTAAGAGTACGTTTGCAAAACTGCTCGCCGGAGTGACCCAGCCGACAACCGGGGAGATATCCGCCGACATCAAGATTTCGTACAAGCCACAGTACGTAAAACCGGATTCCGATCTCCGCGTCCACGATTTCCTCAGAATCATCACGCGCAACGTCGATACCAGTTATTACGAGACCGAGATCACAGGTCCGCTCCAGCTCAAATACCTGATGGAACGAGAGATCTCCGACCTCAGCGGCGGCGAGCTCCAGCGGGTCGCGATAGCCGCATGTCTCTCAAGGGATGCGGATCTCTACATCCTGGACGAGCCGTCCGCACACCTCGATGTCGAGCAGCGGGTCTCCGCATGCACCGCGATCCGGCGGTTTGCCGAGAACAGGCACGTGACCGCGATCGTGATCGATCACGACATCTACATGGTCGATCTCCTGAGCGACCGACTGCTGGTCTTTGAAGGAGAGCCTGCCATGCACGGCGAGGTCTGCGGACCCTTTGACCTGCGCGAGGGCATGAACAGGTTCCTCGCGAATCTAAACATCACGTTCAGACGCGACGAGGAGACAAAACGACCAAGGATCAATGAACAAGGATCGCGGCTGGACCGAGAACAGAAAGCAAGCGGAGAATATTATTACGCGGCGGTTAAGTGACACGGTTGCAGTAGATCGGTGGAGAAACGTTACGGAGCATGGAAGCCCGCTGAAAATTATCTGAAATC
>JAYEGG010000146.1:0-3714 GCA_034658995.1 Methanobacteriota archaeon
TTTCGATGCAAGGACGGTTCTGCCACTCTGCGAACCTCCGATGATTGCTATCTTTGTCATATTCACTCCAACAAGTTTATCGATGATGATATTCTCAGGCAACCATATAACTATGTAACTATGTAACATTAGTCTCCGGAGTGAATCCTTTCTCCAGCAACAACAGATTCTTCCGGTAAACCTCTTTCGCGTACACGATTGCCTTTTGTGATGCTCGCGACAGTTCCGCACCCGATCAAGGTATTTCTTAGCGAGGTTTTTCGTAAATGGAAATGGTGCGTAGAGTGACTGGACGTTATAGTGTATATGCCATAAAAAAAGTAAAGGTGCGTTTATGCACCTTACGCTGGCTTGTCGTATAGCTTTGTCTTGGTCAGCAGGTTGCCTGCCCCTGCGTGTGGCTGGCGGAATAGCGTGTCGTTTGCCTTCTCGATCTCACGTGCTTCCCTTGCAAGAACCGCTGCCGCAGTCATCATCTCGTGACCTGCCGCTGCTGTGAGCGAGACTTTCTCAACTTCCTTGTGCATGAAGCATGCAGGGAAGTTGATCGCTGCAACCGTGTTTGCCATGTGGAGTGCGGCAAGAGCCTTCGCCTTTGCGTACGGGTTCTCGAAGCATCCGCGCTCAACGCACTTCTCAGGGCTTCCGAGGATGTATGGCAGTTCAAGGTCTTTTCCTGACTTGCCAGATGCAACCTGGTCAATCACATTGTCAAACGCTTCCTGGATCATGCGTACAGGACCACATGCGGACAGGACCTTCATAGCGTCCGCGTTAAACGACGCCATCTCTGTTGGGTCAAGGAACTCTCTCTTCGCGCCGATCAGCGGGTCGACCTTCAGGATGATTGATCCGAAACCAGCATCCTTCAGCGCCTGACGTCCATCCTTCTTGTCAGGTCCATCTGAAACGATAATCGTCGGCGTGTTCTTATAGATCTCCCGTGCCGCGGTCGGTCCGGGTGCGCCCGCATTCGGGCTGATCATAACAACAAAATCAGGGTCCCAGTGCTTGATCAGAGCCTCGGTATCCTTTGCCTCATCCTTGCCCATCTTCGCGCCGGTACCGAGCGTTCGTACCATAATACCTTTTCTTGCTGCAATTTCGTCAAGAACAAGGTCAATCACCTGGGACATCCCAAGATTCCCAAGTTTCACAAATCCAATCTTTACGTCACCCATTTATGGATCACCGAATTTAGGTATCATGGTTATGAGATATAAGGCTATTGATCGGCTGCGAGGGCATCAAAACCGCCCCCTCCGCAGCATGGAATAGACCAGCCACGCGCCGATGATGCCTGATATCACAAACCCGACGGCACCAAGCACCGGAACCCCGCAGATCATCGGTTTCATGCCCGACTGGATGATCAGCGCAGAGGCAAGGATGAGCGCAGAGAGGATCATGCTCGATGAGATGCGGTTGCTCATGCGATCGAGTTCAGATACGATGTGGTCAAGCCCGTGATGCTCAAACTCAAGACGCAGCGTCCCCCTCTCAGCCCGCATGAGAATCTGGTCGATCCTGTGTGGAAGCCCACGCACGAGCCGCCCGAATCCAGGTAACATCCGCAGCCACTCCCGCATGATCCGCGCCGGATGCATGCGCTGGAGCGCCAGATTCCGTATAAACGGCTTTGCCAGGTCTTTGAGGTTATAATCCGGATCAAGCTGTGAACAGATCGCTTCCTCGATCATCAGCGCTTTTGAGAGGAGTATGAGGCTGGGTGGTACAGTTCCATGGTGTGTCAAGACCATGTCGATCATTTCACGCATCATAACACCAGTGTTCACATATCGCAGCGACTTTCCGTAGTATTTGTTGATCATGTTTGATATCTCAAACCGGAACTGCGGGAGATCAATCTCATCGTAATTGATGACGCCTGCGTGTGCAAGCACATCGATCACGGTGTCAGGATCGTCATCGGAAAGTGCGATGAAGAAGTCCATAAGGTCATCCCGGGTCGCCCGGTCGAGGTGTCCGGTCATCCCGAAATCGATGAACGTAACGACATTGTCACTCCCCTTCATCGCAAGCACGTTTCCAGGATGCGGATCCCCGTGAAACGCGCCGTGCAGGAATATCTGCTTTAAAAACGATGTCGCAAAGTTGCGAGAGATAATTTTACGGTCCATGCCCGCCACACCGAGCTCATCTATGTTGGCAATCTTGATCCCATCGATAAATTCCAATGTCAGAACCTGCCACCTGGTATAGTCCCAGTAGACTCGCGGGATGTGGATGGTGGCATCATCACTGAAGTTTTCACGGAGTTCATCCGCATTCTGTGCTTCAATCGTATAATCGAGCTCTGCGTGGATGATACGTTCAAATTCATCTATGAATCCAACCGGATTGAACGATTTCGCCTCTTCGATGTGCTGATCCGCAAAACGTGCAAGATCACGGAGAATCCGGAGGTCTGCATCGATCACGTCCCTCACACCAGGGCGCTGCACCTTCACGCTGACTTTCTCGCCGCTGTGAAGCGTAGCCCGATGCACCTGACCAAGGGAAGCTGTTGCAAGCGGCTGGTGCGAGAACGACGCGAAAATATCACTGATCGACTCGCCGAACTCCCCTGTGATGATGCCGCACACCTCACTATAGCCAAATGGCGGCACCGTGTCCTGCAACCGTTCAAGCTCTGTTATATACTCTTTCGGAAGAATATCGTATCGCGTGCTTAAGATCTGTCCGAACTTGATGTAGGTCGGTCCGAGTTCCTCAAGCATCAGCCGGAGCCTTTCTGGGTCAGAGAGTTCAAGATAGACCTTCCGTTCCCTTGCAACACGATCTTTCAGCGACCGTGCCGGGTGGAGATTAAACCGATCGACCAGATATCCGAAACCGTACTTGATCGCAACTGTTGTGAGCGTCCGGTACCGGTGAATCTGTTTTTTGCTGATTCTCCGCATCATCATACGTCAATCTGTTATGATGGTAGATATGTATGGCGATGTTATGCAGGGCGAGCAGGGCGATGTGACTGGACGTTATACCTGAGTTTGAAAGATCCGTCTCCTCCCCCCACTTCTAACAGTCCGTAGCCATCTCTTGCTATCGTTTTCTCTCAACTCGGATATTTAAATTTGTTGCCACTAACTATTTTTAAATAAATACACAAATGGTAAGCAGTAGTATCATAAATAGTTGCCACAAACTTTAAGTACAATAAAATCCAAATATAACCCGCAATGAATATCACGACCATCAGAAAAATCAAGCCATATCTTGAGAAGAAAAATGTCAAAGGGTACACCTACTACCAATTGGTGCGGAAAGCCAGGATTAACGGAAAGGTGAAGCGAGTCTGGTCTAAGCATCTGGGGACTGCCGAGACAATTGAACGTGCCTATGACGAACAAGATAACCTCATTCCAAATTTAAAGATCAAAAGCTTTGAATACGGAAGAACTGCTGCGCTTATGAACATAACAGAAGAATTGAACTTCGTAGATATAGTAAACAGCCACATAAACAAGAAAGAAGTCGATGGTTTAACAGTGGGTGAATATCTCAGGTTGATCATTCTTGGCAGAGCATACGGACCGCTGAACAAGAATAAAACGGCTGATTGGTTCTACAGCTCATTTCAAAACACCATTTTATCATTTCCACCTAAGTTAAACACCAACAATTTTGTAAACCAGATGGATTACCTTACCGACAACATAATGGAAAAAATACAAAACGATATTGGAAGAA
>JAYEGG010000147.1:0-3691 GCA_034658995.1 Methanobacteriota archaeon
AAAGAAAACATATATATACCATAAGTTGTAGATTAATGTAATCATGTGGTGGTGTGTATGAGTTCATTTCGATCAAAAATCAAAAGAAGGTTGGAGCGATATATCGAGTTGGATCCCGACGGAATCAGGTATACCGTCATGGCGACCATACTTAAAGTCAGAGAAGTAACTGTGGACTCTCTTTGCGACATGCTCTCAAAGAGATTCAAGGTCACCCACAAAAAAGTCGCTTCGATGGTTGGATATATCCATTCCAAACTTGGAATTCTCCATGCGCATAAACAGTCATATAAGACACCGATTGTCTATACGCTGCGCGACGAGTACGTCGATCTTGTGAAATCGGTACTAAACCTGAACCAACCGGAAAATCGCCCGACTGCGGCATGACACTGGTAAAAGATGCTCCACGCACCTCAACCAGCCTGATCGTCCGCTCGGACGCAAACACACGGATCACTGCATCTCGCGACCCGTTCTATGAGCTGATGCGGCGGCTGTTCCAGAACGAGAGCAGTGCAATACGCGGTCAGAGATTTGTTATGCGGATTCTTGAGCGCGAGGCATCCGGAAATCCAATGCGAACAGAGGAATGGAGACAACTGCTGGACGAGTTTGATATCAGCATATCATCGTTCTATGCCATGCGAAACAAACTGCTCGGCGCAGGGATGATCACCAACAAAAAAGGTGTGTACCGGGTATCAGGTCAGTTTGGCAAGGATCTGGTCGATATGGCGCGGTGGTGGTGGGTCGCAGTGTTGAAGCGGAATCTGGACAGCCTGTGAGAGCGTTGTCGCCGTTAGCCGTTCCGGGGAATGGTTTCGTAGTATATGTTAGGGCTTGCCAAAAAACAACCTGTTAAAATTAGTGTCATTGTATGTGTTTAGCCAAGGCGAAAAACCACGAGATTACACAAGATTTCACGAGATTAACACAGAAATCTTGTGGAAATCAGTGTAATCTCGTGGTTCCGTATGTATTTAGCTGCAATCTTATAGTTAGCTAAACACGTACGTGTCATTCGTGGAATTCGTGATAAAATCGGAAAAAATGATCACGAATGACACGAATGCCAGTGATGTGGAGTATTATCGGATAACTTTGCTACTTTATTTTTCGGTGCACACTTAGCCGAGGTGAAAAATCCGGCATCATCAAAAGAAGCCGGGCATGCAACCCCGCACACCACCACCCACCTGCCGCCACAAATCTTTTATAGAAGTACTATCATTGATTTTTGTCGACTGTTGATATCGTGGCATTACAACAACAAGATATGATTGTCATGGTAGCAGGGTCACAGTACAACATAAAAGAGGTATACCAAAAAATGGCAGGACAACTTGGAGGACAGCCAATATTTATTTTGCGTGAAGGAAGCGAGAGAACACGCGGAAGGGACGCGCAGAACTCAAACATCATGGCTGCAAAAGCTGTAGCCGCTGCGGTACGCACCACGCTTGGACCAAAGGGGATGGACAAAATGATGGTCGATTCGCTCGGCGACATCGTCATCACCAACGACGGCGTCACGATCTTAAAAGAGATGGACATTGAGCACCCGGCAGCAAAGATGGTGGTCGAAGTTTCAAAGACCCAGGACGACGAGGTCGGAGATGGCACAACGACAGCCGCGGTTCTGACCGGCGAACTGTTGAAGATGTCCGAAGACTTGCTTGACAAGGATGTGCACCCGACAATTATTGCGGCAGGGTACAGGCTTGCATCCATGAAAGCTTCCGAGATACTCGAATCACTTGCAACCGATGTAGGGAGCAGCGATGATAAAGCTCTCATAAATATCGCAGCCACTGCGATGACCGGGAAGGGGATCGAAGGAACAAAAGAACACCTTGCCAGACTCTGCGTCGATTCGGTTACATCGATTGCAGAGGAGATTGATGGTAAGATGGTTGTCGATATCGATAATATCAAGGTCGAGAAGAAGGTCGGTGGGTCTGTTGAGGATTCCGAGCTGATCAGCGGCATGATCATCGACAAGGAACGAGTGCACCCGAACATGCCAAAGAAGGTCGGCGACGCGAAGATCGCTCTGCTCAGCACCGCAATCGAACTGAAAGACACAGAGGTTGACGCCGAGATCTCGATCACATCGCCAGACCAGCTTCAGCTGTTCCTTGATCAGGAAGAAAAGATGCTCCGGGACATGGTCAAGAAAGTGACCGACAGCGGCGCAAACGTCATCTTCTGCCAGAAGGGCATCGACGACATGGCGCAGCACTTCTTTGCAAAAGCCGGAGTTATGGTGGTTCGCAGGGTCAAGAAGAGCGACATCGATAAACTATCCAGAGCAACCGGAGCAGGCATCATCACGAACCTGGACGAGATCGATGATAGCGACATCGGTCACGCAGACGCAGTCGAAGAGAAGAAGGTCGGCGGCGGAAACATGATCTTTGTCACCGGATGCGAAAACCCAACAGCAGTATCACTGATGCTGCGCGGCGGAACCGAGCACGTGGTGGACGGACTTGAGCGTGCGCTTGAGGATGCCCTGCGCGTTGTGGGCGTCACGATCGAGGACGGAAAACTCGTGTCTGGCGGCGGATCGCCAGAGGTCGAACTCTCACTGAAGCTGCACGAATACGCAAACAGCCTGACCGGAAGGGAGCAGCTGGCAGTTAACGCATTTGCAGACTCGCTCGAGATCATTCCAAGAACGCTTGCAGAGAACGCGGGACTCGATCCAATCGACAAACTGGTCGAGATGACGAGCCAGCACAAGGACGGCAAGACGCATTCCGGACTTGATGTGTACACCGGCGACGTCGTTGACATGTGGGAACGCGGAATCGTGGAGCCACTCAGGGTCAAGACACAGGCAATCAGCGCTGCTGCGGAAGCTGCAGTCATGATTCTCAGGATCGATGATGTAATCGCATCCAGAGGCGAGCCGATGCCACCGGGCGGCGGCGGCGGCATGCCACCAGGCATGGGCGGCATGGGCGGCATGGAAGGAATGGAAGGAATGTACTAAAAGCTGTTAAAACGCCCTGAAGCGCAAAAAAGAACTTTGCGCTTCTTCTTTTCTTTTTTCCATAGCATATACCCCATACCAATCAGCCACTACACACACCGTTTTTCCATTTACGAAAAACGTATGGCTCCCCGGCATCTTCCGCGACATTAACCCCGAGCTCTATCAGATTAATCATCTATTCAGCCGCCCGATATCTGTTTTGCAGAGTTCTTTCGGTCAGTTGAAAATACAATGAACCACTGATCAATACCCTCGCCATCAACCAATATTAATACTGCCAATTTTCGTTATCCTGCAACCCATCTCTTGAATTGGAATTGGGTCTGGTTTTTGCAGTAGTAATTGTAACTACCCAGGTACCCAAAACCACTATCAGTGGACTTCACTATGCCGGAACTACCCCGGATTTGTGGGATACTATAACCAAACCGGGAATTTAACCGCAGAGTGCGCAGAGGGACGCGGAGGGGAAATAAGCGGTTAACCACTCTCTCGTTCCTCCGCGCCCTCCGCGGTTATTTTCTCTTGCCAGAAAATACCGGATCGCAATCGGGAGGCCAATCAACATACCTGAGTAGGTATCCACTTCAAAAAGCATGGTATTTTGACTGGATTTACAGGATTTACAGGATGTTGACATTGCGGTATATCCTGTCGATCCTGTTAATCCTGTCTAATAATTTTGTA
>JAYEGG010000148.1:0-3690 GCA_034658995.1 Methanobacteriota archaeon
CGCGGTTGGCGTTTTGGTCGGCACTGGTTCCGGACCTGCCACTATCACGTCCGCAACCCCGGTCACACCTCCCGCCCCCGCTCGCACAACAGCCTTGCCAGCCGAGACCGCAGTAAACACCCCGGCGTGGTTGACCGTTCCAACGGTCGCATTTTCGCTTGTCCACGCAAAATCGACGCCAGAGATGTCGCGATTGTCCTGATCGTATGCGTCTGCCGTGAACTGCTGCGTCTCACCGGCATTCAGTGTCGCCCTCGTCGGCAAGACTGTGATCGTCGTCAGAACCGGGGTCGGGGTCGGGGTCAGGGTTGGCGTAGGTGTTGCCGCCGGGCTGTCCACAGTCACACCTGCCGTTCCTATTACACCCCCACTCTCTGCCATCAACACAGTTCCGCCAGCAGAGATCGCTGTAAATAAACCTGCCCCATCGACAATCCCAACAGTTTCGCTGCTGCTCGTCCACGTTAAGGCGATTCCCGTAATCTCGCTTCCGTATTGGTCATAAGCGGTTCCTGCAAACTGCTGCTCGCCACCGATATCCAGCGTTGCACTGGCTGGCGAGACCTCAATTGAGCGCAGTTCCGGCGGCGCAATCGTGCTGTACACCACTATATCGGAGACGTATCGTACAGACAATCCGTTTGCGGAAGGATAGTCACTGCTGTAATTGTACCGGTATTCGGAAGCCATGCATTCGTGCATGTCCCAGTTACCGAATACGTGGTCATCTGCGAAGAAGACGAGTTGCATCCCATTCTCATAATCAGGAACGTAATTCCCATCCTTATACCAGCAGACAACCATCGGTCCCTGACTGGATTTGGGATCATAGACATTCTCGTAGCCGAACCACTTGCTAAATCCATCGGAGGCTCTGATCTTTATCTCATCTCCGGTGGACATGCCCCCAACCAGATCGCAGAGGTCTTTAACGTCGGTCCCTTTCACAATTCCTTTACTCTTGAGGTTCAATGTTTCAGCCGGGTCCCATGGGTCCCCATCAAATATGGGACCCTGGTGGAAGTACTCGGTTGCACCATCGCCCTGCACGGTTAGATCTGTCTCCATCCATTGGTACGTTACTGTCGCATTCCCAAGAACGGTCGTCCCATCAGATGCGTACTTTACAACCTTAACATCGGTTGTCGGCTCTGCTGCCTGCGCCGGGAGCGTAAGCGTTGAGATCGAGATTGAGAGCAGAAGCGCAACACCGATACACCGTATCAACTGCACCGGTATTGCCAACGTCGCTCGTTTCATCCCTGTCGCTCCTGACTCGTCTATCGCCTCTAACTCAACCGCAGGTACACAGTCTGCAGAATCATCAGCGCGTCCACAGATGTAACCTGCCCGTCTCCGCTCATGTCAGCCACGAGATCGGTCTTGACACTGCCAACAGCCATCCGCAAGGCAAGCACCGCATCAACAGTCGCGAGTTCTCCGTCATGGTTGGCATCACCACGCAGCATCAATTCAGGGATGCGTATCTCAGCAACGCCACCCACCATATCGCTCTTCGTAAGATCCGGTCCGACGAGTTTGAGCGGGGAATACTTCTCGGGAAGCGCGGTTCCGTTCAGTTCGTTTGCAATGATGAGTTCATCGTTGCGTGCAACAATTGTGCTGTTGAATGTCTTGCAGTACCCATCGCCCGCTGCGACGGTCACATTGTACCCGATGTCTACAACCGTGTCGTTGAAGTAGTGCTTCGCGGTCTCATTCATGCTATCGTCCACAACACCAACGAGCAACCAGAGCGGTATCCCGCTCCATTCCTGACTACTACCATCAGTCCAGCTGGTTCTGTGGCATCCCACACAGGACTCGATCGTCGATCGGTCAGGTGTGTCCCTAATCGCGCCGGTCAGCGTCAGGTTCCAGTTATCCACGCCGCCCAGAATCTCGATCTTGTTTATATATTTGCACCAGAAATGTCCATCCGTTATCGGCGAATCGGATCCCACAAAAGCGATCCTGAGAGGTCCGCCGCAGTCAGCCGATATTGGATTTCCATCCTCCTCGTACGCGATGACCATAGTCATGGGTCCGGTGGTTCCCTCGTACGTGGCAATCTCGCCCATCGCCTGCTCGTACGTGTAGGTCATCGAATAGCCATCAGAGGCTGTTATCTTCATGCTGTTCGAAGGCGTAATCCCGCCAACGAGATCCGCGAGATACGTGATGTTGACGCCGGTATAATTGAATGGTCCAACTACCACACCTGTTGATTTCTTGAACCCGCCGCCCGCGGGGTATGATGGCATCGCCCTGAGCTCATCAAGGGTATAACCTCTGGTCTCATCGCCGATCAGGGTGAGATCTGCTTTGGCAGGGGCAGTTTCCACATCCAGCACGATCTCTGCGATGTTTCCGATCATCTGTCCGCTGCTAAGGCAGGATCCAACGAGCTTGAGCGGCGCCAGTGGCTTTCCACTGTCGGTTAGCTCTGGCAGATCCGAGCCGTTCAGGTAGCACGCAACGATGTAGCTATCGTTTCCTGCCAGGTCTGCTGAACTGAAGGTCTTGCTGTATCCATCACACGCTGTGATTATGACGTCGTAGCCCTCGCTTGCAAGCGCATCATTAAACGAACCGCTGCCATGAGTATTGGCGTCATCCACCCTTCCTAACAGATACCATAGCGGAATTCCAGTCCATATCCCGCCTTCGGAGTCGGTGTACGAAAAGTCGTCGTGGCATGCCACACCCCCCTCAAACGTTGCTTTACCCATCGTCTCGTTTATCGCTCCGACGAGTTCAAGACTCCATGTGGTTTCTGCTGTTTCGTTGCTGTATATCGCTATATCCGAGATGTCCCTTACGGATAGTCCATTTGAGGACGGGGAAACTCCGCTGTAATTGTACCGGTATTCGGGAGCCATGCATTCGTGCATGTCCCAGTTGCCGAATACGTGGTCATCAGCGAAGAAGACGAGTTGCATCCCATTCTCGTACTCAGGAACGTGCTCACCATCCTTGTACCAGCAGACAACCATGGGTCCCTGACCCGATTGTGGTGAATAAACGTTTTCGTAGCCGAACCGCTTGTTAAACCCGTCAGATGCAATGATTCCTATCTCGTCGCCCGGGGACATCCCACCAACCAGTTCACAGAGGTCTTTAACGTCGGTCCCTTTCACAATTCCTTTACTCTTGAGGTTCACTGTTTCAGCCGGGTCCCATGGGTCCCCATCAAATATGGGACCCTGGTGGAAGTACTCGGTTGCACCATCGCCCTGCACAGTTAGATCGGTCTCCATCCATTGGTACGTTACTGTCGTTTCATCGAGTATCGTTGTTTCATCCGAGGCGTACTTTGTTATATTCACCTCTGTCGTCGCTGCCAGCGCAGGCACCGCCGAGCCAATCACTGCAATGCATAGCAGCATTGTTAATATTGTACATTTTCGCATCTTGTTTTACCTCCTTACAAGTCACCCCCGTGTCGGGGGACTCATGGTGTCCATGAAAAGACTGGCATAAATAGATTTCGGTTTGAGATGCGCAAAGTCAAAGTATAATGATTAACCAGCAATGCGATTTGTGGCGGTGTCATGGATTTCAGGTAGTGTCCCAATTCAAGATAGTTAATGAAATAAAAGAGTCCGCGCCATAATATCCGATAGGGGGATGATTGTACGCACATGCTCAATGTCATGCGGAGTTTTAAAAAGGGCCTAACGGTACAAA
>JAYEGG010000149.1:0-3689 GCA_034658995.1 Methanobacteriota archaeon
ACACTGATTTACACTGGTTTTACTTTTTCAGTGTTTTTATTGGCGAAACAAACTAATAGCCGCCTGCAAACAAGAACTCGGATATTTACCGGCACGACGGTTTCAGGGCTTTATAAAAGCTCAGTTTGTGGCGGTGTGAAGTATGGCTGCAAACCTTTATATCAGGGTGCGGTATACGAAATCTTGATGAACAAAGAGTTGTTAACGCTCCGAGTTATCGAAATCTTAACCCGGGCCGGATTCATGCTCTCGGATCGGTGCAATACCCGCCCGAGGAGCTTTGATCTGGCTGCGCGGAACAATCGTATCCTGCTGTTGCTCCGCACGCTCTCAAACATCGACAGCCTGAATGCTGCAGCAGCGCACGAGATGCAATCGTTATCCGATCATTTGAACGGAAAGCCGCTTATCATCGGAAGCAAGTCACGCAGCCGGATGCTTGAGGACGGCGTGACATACTTTAGACACGGCATTCCTTCGATTAATTCTGCTACACTGCATGATTGCCTGGTTGAAGGCGTCCCGCCGCTGGTTCATGCGGCGCCAGGCGGGCTGTGCATCAGCATCGATGGCGAACGGCTGCGCATTATCCGCACCGAAAGAAAGATTTCGCTCGGGGAACTCGCAACCAAACTCGGGATATCCCGGAGAACGATCAGCAGATATGAGGGTGGGGTGATGGATGCATCGATTGATGTGGCGCTCCGTCTCGAAGAGGTCCTTGATGTTGAGTTGATCTGTCCTGTCAGGATATTTTCGTCAACCCTGGATGATCAGATCCGGAGGGATGATCAAAAAGGCGATCCGAGGGATGATCGGAGGGGTGCTCAGAAAGGTCACCGGATGGATGATCAAACGGGTGATAAAGACGAGGTTTCGCTGTTGCTTGCGCCGCTCGGATTCATCGTGTTTCCTGCAAAGCAGGCGCCGTTTAACGCCATATCGGACGATGACAAGCATAACACGATGCTGACCGGGATTAACACGTACAACCGGACGATGGTGCGAAATGCCCATCTGATGAGCAGCATCTCTTGCGTTGCGAAAACAAGGTCGCTGTACATCGTGAAAGGAAACTGTCGGCACACGCATATCGACGGTACTGTGCTGATCAAAGAGAGTGAACTCGAGAAGATTAGCGATCACGACGACGTTATTCAACTCATTCGGGAGAGAAGTAATGACAAAGGAAGCTGAATTATGAAGAGCATACTATTGATAGTGGTATTGGTTGCGGTGATTGCTGCCTCCGCATGTATCGTACCGGATGATTCCGGCACGGAAACGCCGACACCGGCAACACCAGCACCGAAAACACCGACAACACCGACTGCCACAACGACACCTGAAACACCGCCAACCATGGCAGATGCAATTCCCGGGGGCGAACTTCCGGAATCGTTCACTTTGAGAGCCGTACTCGATAAGAACACGGAAACGGTGGACATGATGGAAGAAGCTGCGATAATGGTCTCCGGAAGCCTGGATGTTGGCGAGATCGTAGATGCAGTCCAGGGAATATATGCTGCCACCGGCGAGATTACCGACACGCATATAACCATCATCGAGTGCACCGATTCGGTGAATGCGGCAAACGCTGCTCGAAACTACAAGAACCAGTCAAAGTTTGAAAACCCACCTGCACGGACGGTTTCCAGATTTGCAACGGCGAGTTTCAACGGACACGAGGCAAATGAGGTCAGGACCGCACCGCCGACAGAGGACGGCAACATCAGGTACGGGTATTTCTGGTCAAATGGCAACTTCGTAGTCATCGTTGAGCCAGGGACCTCCGATAAATCGGCAAGCATGGAACTGGCTCGGATGACCGGATATTAAGATATTTAGGAACAGGAGGCTACAATGAATAAAATACTGACAATACTGCTGGTGGTGCTGACGCTCGCCGCTTTCGCAGGGTGTGTTGTTGACACGCCGGATGATGGTGAAGTTGCACCGGAAACAGAGGCAGGGACGACCGAAGCTGATCAGATAACACATCTTCGCATCGGATACCAGCCAAGCACGCATCAGATCGCAGAGATGGTCGCGATGGACCAGGGATGGTGGAAAGACGACCTTGCCGAGTTTGGGATCACTGAGGTCACTGAATATCCGTTCCCGTCAGGTCCGCCTGAGATGCAGTCCATGATGGCGGGTCACCTTGACATCGCTTATGTTGGTGTCGCACCACCGATCACTGCGATCGCGCAGGGGCTTGAGGCAAAGATCGTGGCAGGGGTGCAGGTGCAGGGCTCTGACCTTGTGCTCAGACCTGAGCTTGCAGACAATTACACATCCCCCACTGATCTACGCGGGCTTAAGATCGCAACGTTTCCGCCGGGATCGATCCAGGATGGCGTGCTCAAGAAATTCCTGATGGATAACAACGTCAGCATCGATGATGTCGAGATCGTGCCGATGGGACCTGGAGATGCGATGACCGCAATTTCAGCAAAAGCGGTGGACGGCGTATTTCTGCCACATCCCGGACCTGCTGTCATCGAACTCGATGGCAATGGCATGACCGTTGCAAGTTCGGGTGAGATGTGGCAGGACCATGCATGTTGCTGCCTGCTCGTCAGCGACGAACTGATCGAGAATCACCCGGATATGGTCCGGGAGATAGTACGCATCCATATCAAGGCGACTGAGTATCTGATCGAGAACCCAAACGAATCTGCCGAGATATTTGCAGAAAAAACCGGATTTGAGGCTGATAAGGTTCTGTATTCCTTCGAACGGTGGGATGGTAGATGGATCAGCGATCCGCACATCGAGCTTGATTGCACCATCAAATTTGCAGAGGTCGATTATGAGCTTGGGTACATCGATAGGCTGCTTACTGCAGAGGACATCTTTGATATGAGTTTCTATGATGCAGTGAAAGGGGAGTAAAGACTCCCTTTTATTTTTTTGGTATGTGTTTAGCAACCACATACGAAAGATGTAAACGATGTGTTGAGCCCTACCGCTCATCCTTGTTGCCATGTCTATATCTGATAACTCGCACCTTTTCCATTGTAATCAAACCACCGCTTACGACTTCATCGAGAAACGGCAGCAGTTTGTTGAGATTTTCTTCCGTATCGACCAGTTCAACAACAACAGGCAAATCTTCGGAAAGGCGCAGCAGCTTTGCCGTATGTACTCGACTCGCGGCTCCAAAACCCATTATTCCCCTGGTAACGGTTGCTCCGGCAAGGTGCAGCCCTCTTGCCGTAAGTACGATCTGTTCATAGAGTGGTTTTTCCTTGTAGCGATCCGCCTCTCCGATAAAAATTCTTAGTAACAGGCATTCTTCAGACAATTTCATTATATCACAACCTCCTACTTATAAAGATCATTAAATATTTTGAAGTGATAAAGCCAGTCAGGACTAATGCGATGCCCAGAACATTGGTGATCAAAACATTTGCTAGTGCGAGTTTAATTTCACCATCGCGAAATAAGTTGACGGTCTCCAGACCATAAGTTGAAAACGTTGTGAACGAGCCAAGGATTCCGATGAACGCAAACGTCCGAAAATCGGAAGATATGGTAGTTTTTTCAGATAATCCCCAGAGAATGCCGATCGCAAAAGCACCGAGGAGATTTACGCATAAGGTGCCCCATGGAAAACCACTGCCCATGTATTTGTAAGCCACACCTGAGATGGCATACCTGAGTAGAGTGCCGATGGCACCTCC
>JAYEGG010000150.1:0-3661 GCA_034658995.1 Methanobacteriota archaeon
TGGAAGTCTGGGAGTCCTTCCGTAGGAATGCTGTTATGCACAAGCGCGGACCGTTTGGCAAGCAGACCGGTTTTGTGGATCTCCTGGCATCTCACAATGTGTTTAAGGCGGATCAGGAGGACCGTCTCTGCTGGGTTCCGGAGGATGTCGAGATCAAGGACAAGGCAGATGTTGCGTACTTCACAGGATGTACAGCAGCATATCGGATGCAGCGAGTCGGTGTCGCAACGACAAGGGTTCTGCAGGCACTGGACATCCCGTTCACGATGCTTGGACCCGAGGAATGGTGCTGTGTATCGGTTCTCGTGAGGACAGGACAGCTCGAGCTTGCAGAGGAGTTTGTGAACCACAACGTGAATGCGATGATCGACAAGGGTGTCAAGACCGTGATCTACGCGTGCGCGGGATGCCACAGGACGAGTATCATCGACTGGCCCAAGTTTTATGAGGGCGGAGATCTCCCGTTCGAGATCCTTGCAATCAGTGAGTACATGGACCGATTGCTGAATGATGGCACGCTTCAAGAGAGTGACTTTGAGTGGAAGCACCCGCTGAAACAGCGAGTAACATTCCATGATTCCTGCCACACAGGAAGGCACGTCGGAGTCTATGATGAGCCAAGAAGGATCTACAACATGGTTCCGGGCATGGACTTTGTCGAGATGGCAAGAATGCGGGAACTGCAGCGTTGCTGCGGTGCAGGCGGCGGCATCAAGGCAGGTGTCTCTGATCTTGCGCTGAAGATGGCGCAGAAGAGAGTCCAGGACGCAGAACTCGTGAATGCCGACATCATCACAAGCACATGTCCGTTCTGCAGGCGGAACATCATGGATGGCATGAACGCGATGGACACGAAGATGATCTTTAAGGATCAGCAGGAGATTCTTGCGGAAGCGATGGGACTCGATCTCACGCTACCTGACAACCCGTACATAGACAAGCAGATGTGAGATTGGTAGATATAATGGTTGATTTATTCAACCATTTCTATTTTTATTTTTGTTGAGAAATAGACTTAAATGTTATGGGATAGTCTATAACACCGAGGTGTCGCCTATGGTAAAGTTTCAATTCCTATTAGCGATTGACGGTTCTAATTATTCCGAAGTAGCCATTAAGCACGCCATACGGATGGCGGAGATGTACAACGCAGAGATTTCACCGATCTACGTGGTGGATAGCAGGATATACAAGGACGAGGAAAGTGTCAAGGAGCAGACCGCGATCGGACAGTCGCTGGTGGACGCTGCGCAGGATCAATGCAAGAACCACGAAATCGGGGTTCTCGAGGCAAAGGTCCTGACCGGATCGCCACACCACGAGATCGTGAGAATGCAGAAAAGTATCGATGTCAGTCTGATCATCATTGGTGCTTCTGGCGCGGATCGCATCGAAGGTGAAACGATCGGCAGCACCGCAGAGCGAGTACTTCGCGGTGCCAGATGTCATGTGCTGCTGGTTCGTGACCGGCTCGAAAACGACGACTTTTACAACAACGTCCTGATCCCGTCGGATGGTTCGATTGATGCAGAGTATGCAGCGACGTTTGCTGCAAGTATCTCACACAGATATGATGCCAATCTAACGGTTTGTTCGATGATACGCACCGGTAGCAAGAAGGATCTGGCAGTGGCGGAGCAGATCACCGGTGACGCAGTATCGCTCGGCAAGGCAAAAGGAGTCGAAACTGATTCACTGATATGGGAGGGAAAACCTGCTGTTGAGATATTAAAGGCGATCGATACCACAAAGACTGATCTTGCTGTGATCGGATACACCGGAAAAGGCAGGGTCTCCAGATGGATACTCGGAAGCGTGTCTGAGAGGGTTGCGCGAACCGCGCCGTGTTCGGTATTTGTGGTGAAGAGCGCTCGTGCTGAGCGAGTATACAGTGTATCGAGATGAGAGGCAAACAACAATGACAAAATTCCAATATCTGGTGCCGGTTGACGGTTCAGCCTATTCAGACGCTGCGGTCGCACATGCTGTGCGATTCACGGATATCTACGGTGCTGAGCTGACCGCTATCCACGTAGTGGACTCAAGCATATACAAGGAAACAGAGATCGTTGAACAGATGCAAGCAGCCGGAGAATCCTACCTCGACCGGGTAAAAGATCTGGCAGCAGAACAAGGCGTGACTGTGAAATCGGCAAGGGTGCTGGTTGGATACCCGTTTGACGTTATCCTTGATGTGGCAAGCGAGATTGATGCCAGCGTGATCTTCATGGGTGCGACCGGAGCTGACCACTCAAGACGCATCGGGCAGGTTGCAAGCCGCGTGCTCAGGGGTGCGGACTGCCACATCATGCTGGCACGAGGGGGCATCCCGACGGGGGATTACAAGAATATCCTGATCCCGACCGACGGCTCAAAGGATGCCGAGTATGCAGCGCAATCAGGCGTGAGCACGGCAAGACGGGTCGGCGCAAAGATCTCCGCATGTAACATCGTTGATCTTGGTCACATCACTGACACACGCGTGGTCACATCTGGCAGCGTTGGCGCTGGCAGGCATTACGGTGACGTGATAAAACTTCCGGAATCTGCCGTGAAGAGGATGCGTCAGCGTCTGCTCGACGAATCGGCAAAGATCGCTGACCGGGTCAAGAAAATCGCGGAATCAAAGGGCGTCGATGCAGGGATCATCGTGCGTGATGGCAAGCCCGCACCCGAAATCCTGAAGATCATACGGGAGGAAGGGGTCGATCTGGTAGTTATGGGGTACTCAGGAAAGGGCATAGTTTCAAAGCTATTTATCGGAAACGTTGCCGAAAAGATCGCATCCACCGCGCCATGCTCAGTCATCATCGTTCGTGGTGCCAGAATGGAACGGGTCGTTCCTGTAAAAGAATAAGCCCCGGACCAGTTCCGGAGGCTTATGGGTGGGGGTTAATACTTTATCATGGAATCAGACGGCGTTTCAAAACTCATCGAACACAGATGGACGATTGCAGTTGTAGCGGGAGTCTTAATTCTCGTTTTAGCGGTCGTCTACATCGCACTACCACTCCTCGACGGAATCGTCCTTGGCGTGGTCTTTGCTTATGTCGGAAGACCGATCAACAATAAATTACTGAGATATACGAAATTGGCGCCGATTGCCACAACAGTATTCATCATCACGCCAATCATACTCATACTCGGCATCGGAGCGATTGAAATCGTGAATCAATGTATCTGGGCGATTGGGCACCACCACGAGATCACAGAATCGCTCACAGTTACGATCGCAAGTCTGAACATCCCTGATTTCATATATTCGGATGTTTCGATAACGGTTGAGAACCTCATGTCCACCGCCATCGGTATCGCGGGGCAGATTCCGGCGTTTGATTATGCAAAGAGCATCACGATACTCGCCATCAATTTCATAATCTCAATATTTGTCTGCTTCTTCCTTTTGAAGGACGGAGCCAGACTGACCGAAATTGTCAAGAACCTGCTTCCCAGGTCCGGTCTTCCGATCGTCGATGTATTCGCAGCACATGCCGACCGGACGCTGGCAGGAATATTCATCGGCAATCTGTATGTTGCGATCATTGCCAGTGTAACATCACTCTTTGTATTCTACGTATTTGAAGTCGATCATGTCCCTGCAATGGCGTCGCTCGTCTTTCTCGCATCATTGATCCCGATATTTGCAGGGTGGATGATTCTT
>JAYEGG010000151.1:0-14540 GCA_034658995.1 Methanobacteriota archaeon
ACGATAAAAAGACAGGCAATTTCAATTCACCGAAAGTCAGGGAAGTCAGTTTTTGATCAAACTTTTGTGAAAGGTTTGCGAGTAAGAAATGCCCTCCGGGTGGGACTGGCGATATACTTTTTCGTAAGTAAACGGCTCTCAGGTATCTCGCGTTGCAGTCATACCCCGAGCCCTATCGGATTCACCACTTAGTTAGCCGCTCGATATCGGTTTTGTAGAGTTTCCTGTCAGTTGAAAATATAATGAACCGCCGATAAACGCTGACTGCGAAGCAGCGCCGGAGGCATGAACACAGATTTGTTAACCGGGCATCTCTCGTAAATCTCGCGTGCATCGCTATATATGGCGGGTTACGACGAATTGGGGATATCTTTTTTTTACGGGTCTTCCTGGATAAGTGGTGCGAGAGTATATTGAAATTATAAAATCTTGTGAAACTGAAAAGACAGGTGGAGACGGGAACCGGAAACCGTTATGCAGGAAGACCAAAGGGGCATATGAACCTATGTATCGTTCAAACTCCGGGACATTGTTGGTGTCCTGAAACTCATCGATTATGATGTGCCTGTACATATCTGCGCTCTGCCCGGCATCGTAGGTGTTTAAAAATTGCAGGGCTTTTGTGTTCGGGTCGCCGTAGTCAAGAGCGTTTCTCTGTCTTTTCCGGGTCTCGTACTGTGTCCACGCCTGCAAGAAATCCCGGTATTTGCTATATTCCTGATACAGGTCGTTGAAGGCGGTCCAGCGCTTCGTATCATCTCTTTGTGTCTTATGCCCGGGCTTATCCAGCAGGTGGAATGTGTTGATCTTTGTGCTGTTCTCGCGGAATATCTCTTCCCATCGGTCACAGTCAGGTTCTACCGGGATGATTGCCTCTTTCTTCTGCCCCGCGAACTCTTCAAGCATCTTGATTGTGATGTTCGAGTCCTTCGCCTGTGAGATTGATGACGTGTATAGCAGCGCATCCTTGATGCCCACGCCCGTGTCCCTGTGCCGTGTGACCGCGGTATCTATATCCTCGGATCGAGAAGTCCGGTCGTACTCCGCACTTATCCTGAAATTAACGCCCCCCCGCTCTCAAAGCCAGTATCAGCTTATCCCACTCTAATGAATCGAATATCCCTATTTTACGTGATCGCTCTCGCATCGCATTCATGTTAGTGTAATAGCGTTGATAGCATCACTGTCAATAATTGTCTCTCGTGGATAGATGACCATGCCAGTGTCGGTGATCGCGTACGGTCGCAGCATATCGTCGTGTTTTCCGCCGCGCATCTTCAGGACCTCGATTGCCCGTATCCTGCCCCCTGACACGCGAACCACGTGCATACGAATAACGACCTCCGAGAGGTATTCTTCCACGCTGAATGATTCATAAGCCAGTGCTCCTGAGGTGATCTCGCTCGAGAGCATTGTTGTGCAACCAAGGTTTTCGAGGTTCTTGATTAGTTCCATTATGGCAAATCTTGCCTGAAATCGCTCCTGCGAGATTTTTAGCGAGGTGATTGAGTCGATGAAGATGCGCTTTGCACCAATCTCGCTAACACGGTGTTTAATGTGTTTGCTTAATGTTTCAACGATTCTTGCTCCGACGTCAAGGTGCATGTCACTATCACTGTCCTGATTAGGAATATACTGGGCATAAGCGACCGGATCGGCATGTATGACTCGCATTACGTTTTCTTTGACCAGGCGTTCGAGATCCCACCCAAACTGCCACGCGTTTCTGATCACCCGCGCAGGGCTTTCATCGAGTGTGACAAATATCCCGGGTTCCCCATACTTAGCGGCGCCATGGTGCAGGTATTGAAGCCCGAGCGTCGTCTTCCCTGAGCCAGGACCGCCCGTGACCAGGACGATGTCACCACTGATGAAACCGCCTGTAAGCATGTCATCAAGCCCGGGAATGCCTGTTGAAACCCTGCTCATCACAATGTGCCCTCTTTGAACATTGAAATACCGCTACTCGTGTTTGCGAGGAGTTTTTGTGTAAGATCCTGATACTGCCATGAACCCAGCCCGCAATCAGGTCCCGCATATTTGATTGTATCTCCAAACCGATCATAAGCCCGTTTGAGCCGTTTTGCAACCACCTCGGGAGTCTCCATCGACGTCACGATCTCGTTGAGCCTGGATGTCTCTTTCCACACGTTGATCTGGTATCGTTCGTTTAATTCAGCCGTCATGCCAAAGATGTCTGTTCTTGCCACGCCAACCCGCAGAAACGTGTCATACCGCTCGAGATCCACTTTTTCGACCAGTTCGAGGTAATCAGGATTTGCTGCGGACTCTACGCCAACAACGTTGATCGAATCAGACTCACACGCGATATTGTAATGCAACGGCGAGTGCAGGTGGATCTGCGTATCAACATCAGATGATTTCGCAGATAAATCGAGCGCACGGATGATCTCGTCGTCATCAAACATGATATCAGGGTTAATGCCGATACTTGGCTCATCTATGCTGATTAAGGCGACATCAAACGACGATTGTATGTCAAGCGCCCTCTTCACGAACCGATCGACACTCTGCGCAAAGAGTTCGAGTATGTCAGAGTATTCGGTGCCGCCAAACTGCTTCAGGTACAGCTCGATCGCGCCTGTGATGCAGACCCTGACCTTCAACCGCTCGCCATTCTCCTCAAAATACTCTTTTGCGACCGGTTCAAGTAGTTGCAGCTCGATTATGTCTGCGCAGTCTTCTTTTACGAGAAACGGCGCCTCAGCAGATTCCGGGTCATTGATGATCCCGAGAAACTGCTGGTTCATGTCCTGAAACTGCGGGTACGCGGGTATCTCGACACCTGCAACGATCTTCTGGCGCATGGCATCGCAGACGACCTCGCTGACCTCGTCGTACTGTTTGTCCGCAAACGCTTGCTGAACACGGTCTTTTGCCCCCTCCGGGAGTGGATAACTTCCGATGTCATCAAATATGATCTCCATGATATCTGTTTATGTGCGTTTTTGTGATGTAAATATATCGGATGGCTGCAGGCTTTGTGTTTTCGTGAGTGGGGTGAGCGTGAACATGCATGTGGTGCTAAGCCCCCCCCCCCCCACACCGGGCATGCCGGGGACCTGGATACAATCAGAACCAGAACCCGTGCCCTGCCATGCACAGTGCCACAATGTTTGCAATCATCGAGACAAAGATCACAGCCCGGTACGATGACGCCTGCAAAAACAATCGCCCGCCTCGCTCTGGTGCCGGGTTTCGCACAAAATCGGCTGCCTGCAAAAGCATCCAGCACCCGCCTGCGCATGCGCCCGCGAAGTATATCAGCCCGAGGTGTGCGGTGTACCCGATGGCAAGCGAAAGCGCAACACCGCAGATCCAGCACGCCATCACAAGTTTCGATGTCGCTGGCACGCCGAAAGTCACCGGGAATGTAGGTGCACCGCGGAGTCGGTCGCCCTCGATGTCGCGTGCCACGCCTGATAGCGTGAACCCCCAGTCAGTGATGCAGATCATGGCGCCAAAGAGTATTGCCGGAAGCGGCAGCAGCACGCCGGCTGGATCGCTTGCATACGAATGCACGGCGCCAATGTTCAGCACACCGGCAGGATCAAATGCAAGCCACACTCCGATCGGAACAAGCCCGTACGCGAGCCCAACCGGCAGAAAACTTAGGAATGTGGCGCGTTTTGCGATTGCTGAGTATGCGCTGATCGCAATTGTCGCGGCAATCAGCGCCACGAGTGATTCGAAATTCAAGTAGAGTGCAACGGCTGCTGCAATCAAAAAGAGAAGAAATGCATATAGGAGCGCCTGTTTCTTTGTGACCTCGCTTGCAACAAGCGGGCGGTCCGGCAGGTTGATCGTGTCGATATCGATGTCGCAGCAATCATTAAAGACATAAGTACTGGCAATCGCGCAGTATCCGCCAATAACAGCCAGCACAAATGGGAAAAGCGGCGGAAAAGCACCGGTCAGCAGATAAGTGGCGAGAAGCGCGCTTGACGCGGGGAGCGCAAGATCCATCGCAGCGATCTCGGGTCGAAGCAGTTTGATGTAGGGTTTTGGTTGTTCGATGATACATCTGCGATACATCCGGAGATATCCGGAGATTTTTGAAGTATATGCCTCTTTTTCAGTGTACAACGGACGCTTTTTTCCCATATAATACAAATCCAATAATATATTTTATCATTCCCTGTGCCAGAAATCGATAAATCCGGGACAAGGAAAACATAACTTAAGTACTTATTACTATATATCCTCCACTGCTCCCGGACTGCTGAATCGATCGGATAACGATGTTAATGATTTTCCCGGCATACTAATTGTATCAATACGTTAAATCAGAGAAATCAGAGAAATCAGAGAAGTTTGGAATATATACATGCGTCCATTTAAATCTTCAACCCACCCGCAATCGGCAGCATCAAGTGCAAATTCTACTGTTCTCATAACATCTTCCGGCTTTGGATTTCGCACTATAAATACATTTCGTCAGGGGACCCGGGGGGGGGGTGCCCGCAATAATTTTGGCACTTCCAAGCATACCGCCGTCTGTAAGCGCACCCGGCAACACGGGATGAACAGTATCCGCTTCAAATTAAGTGGTAACCGGGGCACCATCCAAAAAATCGGTGATTTATGATAATTATCGTAGATTCAGATTTCATAAATTCACGCTGATATTACATCAAATCAGTGAAATCCGTGTTAATCCGTGGCTGACAATGGCTTTTAACCACAGATTAACACTTATGATCGCAGATGCGGTTTTTGTGCATATCTTTCGGAAAGGCTGAAAATGAGTTTTACCATACTTTTTGAAGTGAATACGGAAGATGCTTGCACGGTGGAATGTCTATAAATATAATGAAATCGAGTATCACATAACGAATGGCAGCGAAAACAATATCCGAAATCAACGAGCGGATCAGTGACGGCAGCGCCTGCGTCCTCACAGCAGAGGAGATGACCGAGTACGTGCGAGAGAACGGAGCAGGGAAAGCTGCGCATGAGGTTGATGTGGTCACAACAGGCACATTCGGGGCGATGTGCTCATCAGGCGCATTCTTAAATTTCGGGCACTCTGATCCGCCGATCCGGATGCAGCGCGTGTATTTAAACGATGTCGAGGCTTACTCCGGAATCGCCGCGGTCGACGCATATCTTGGCGCAACACAACCATCCACATCGGATGAATCGTATGGCGGCGGGCATGTGATCGAGGATCTGATCGCCGGAAAGAGTATTGATGTACATGCCGAATCATCCGGAACTGACTGCTACCCGCGCAAGATGCTGGACACCACGATCACAATCGATGATCTGAACCAGACGATGATGGTGAACCCGCGAAACGCATACCAGCGGTACGCTGCCGCAACAAACTCAACAAAACGCACCATATACACATATCTGGGCACAATCCTACCAAGATTTGGTAATGTCGCTTATTCAGGGGCTGGTATGCTGTCACCGATCTCAAACGACCCCGAATTCAGAACGATCGGCACAGGCACGCGGATATTTCTCGGTGGCGCGAAAGGATATGTGATCGGCAGCGGAACCCAGCACGACCCGGACAACCGTTTCGGGACGCTGATGACATGCGGCGACCTTAAAGACATGGATACAAAATACATTCGCGGGGCAGCATTTCACAGATACGGCATCAGCATGTATGTTGGCGTCGGCGTACCGATCCCGATCCTCAACAAGGATATCGCAGCCGCAACAGGAGTCAGCGACGCCGAACTCGTGACGAGCGTTTACGATTACGGAATTCCCCGGCGGGACCGCCCCGCGATCAGGGACGTTACTTATGAGGAACTCAAGTCGGGGATCATCGATCTTGACGGAAAAGAGGTGCGGACTGCCCCGCTTTCGAGTTTTCATACCGCACGGATGATTGCAGGCGAACTGAAAAACTGGATCATGGCTGGCGAGTTCTTCATGAGCAGCCCAGCCGGGCAGATCCAGGCACACGGCACGGCAAAACCAATGCGGGAAATCCATGAGCAGCCACTTGTGCGGGACGCGATGTCCGGACGGGTCCACACCATCGGCATAAATGTGGACATCAAACACATAGCCGAACTGATCACAGAAGGCAACTTCAACCACCTCCCCGTGGTCGCGGATGACGGCGCCCTGATAGGGATCGTCACCTCATGGGACATCTCAAAAGCAGTAGCTATCGGCGAGACCGGTGATGTCAGGAGTTCAATGACAACAAACGTGATCACGAGCACGCTTGATGAGCTTGTCGAGATTGCGGTGCGAAAGATGGAACGACACAAAATTTCGGCGCTTCCGGTGATCGATGATGACCGAAAAGTCATCGGAATGGTCACAAGCGGCGACCTGAGCAAATTACTGGTGCGGAGATGAAGGTGATTATGACTATGAGCGCGATGATGGTGATGGCAATAATAATGGTGACAGCATGAAGATGGTCATCCGCATTTCATCGGCGGTTCACGATCCCGTGCTCGCAAAAGTGATCCTCAGCACAGGCGTCGCGATCAACGTGGACCGCGCAGACCTCGATGCAACAAGCGGCGAGATCGTGCTCGAGGTACCGGCAGACTCTTGCGCCCGCGTCGCAAGCGCATTCGAGCAAGAAGGCGCGTCCGTCTCAGTACTCGAGCACCCCATCATCCGGGACGACGACGAATGCGTGCACTGCGGCGCATGCATCGGCACCTGCCCGGTCTCTGTCTTCTCGTTTGAGCCGGACTGGAGTGTTGCAATGGACGAGTCAAAATGCATCCAGTGCGGAACATGCATAACCGCCTGTCCACACGGCGCGCTGGTGATCGAGTCAGAGTGAAATTGTGGGGAAGGGGCGGAACTTCGAAGAGGTGCCCGTAAAATCGGTGCAGGTGCTTTCTGCCATGAAATCCAGCGTCGCTGATAGCCAGCGTATCTGATCAGGGGTCTTCTGTTTCGTTCCAGAGACGCTTTTTTTGAGACTTTTTAATTTCTTCCGGATAAGTGGATCATGGCAAAAAAAGATTAACCGCAGAGGACGCTGAGGATCGCAGAGGGGTGTTGTTTCTCTCTCCCGTCCCTCTGCGGTTTTCGAATCGTCCCAGAAAATAATAAAAAGTGTCCTTTTTTTGGGCATGTTAACTATACTATGAGCTACCCGGGATAACACAGGGAGAATAAAACCACCGAGGAACGCCACTGGTCACAGAGGAATGCAACCTGTTTTAAGCCGGGATTTGTGAGTAATGGCGGGGAAGAAAACTCTGTGTTTCTATGTGATCTCTGTGGTTAATTATCTATAAAGAGTGATAAATGATTTTATCACCATGACTCGCCCCGGTTGGGTCACCTTGATTTCCAACCACCCACTCGAAATAGCGAAGAGCCCGAAAATTATGTTCGAGGAACGACGTGCGGAATGTGAAGCTTGATCGCACCACCGAAAGAAATACGCATGATGAGGCAAGACACCCACAGTATGAATGTTAGAGATGTTATGCATGACCGGGTCATCACCTGCCAGATCGACGATGCCATCCGAACTGCTGCCGCAACACTGAAGCAGCACAACATCAGCGGCATGCCGGTGATGGACGGTGACCAGATGGGGGGAATCGTTACCGAGTCAGACGTGTTGAAACTGCTCGAGATTCCGTCGCACGACCGAAACCTGTGGCTTCCAAGCCCGCTTGAGATTATCGAGATACCTTTACGCGAACTGATCGGGTGGGAGGATGCAAAAAAGGCGCTTGAAGACGTGGGTGGACAACCTGTGCGCACGATTATGACAAAACATTTGCATACGATCTCCCCGGATGACTCGATCGAGGCTGCCAGCACGCTGATGGTGGATCACCGGATCAATCGGCTGCCAGTGGTCGAGGATGGTGTACTGGTTGGTATCGTCACACGCGGCGACGTGGTTGCCGGAATTGCCGGTAAGCAAGAATAGTGATTTGCATTATCTGCCGACATCAAACATGGTAGGCTGTATAATTACCCAGTCGATCTTCATATCGTTTTCATCGTAGAGGGTTACACGCAGCGGAGTTTCAGGAAGCTCGGATGACATAGCCTCAACTTCCATGTACGCGGCATCGCCGACTGCAATGGTAAGATCCTTCTTTGCTTTGCCAAAGAACATCTGTTTACCTGTTGATTTCTGTCGCACAACGACATTGTCCCAGGTCTTGCCTTCTCTGATCGATATAATCTCGCAGGGGATTTTTTTTGCTTGGGTCATGATTGGGATGGTTTTAAGGATTTTGGTGTTTGCTCAGTTCTTGACACGATCCCCGGATGTCCCGGGTCGGTCCGATGAATTTTTAGCTATATCGAGTTTACAAAACACCGTCGCTACAATCTTATTTAAGACTATCTTACCAGGGGGTCACCCCTGCAGTGTGACATTCATGTGGTTCCGCAGGCTCACCATGTGGGCGTTACCATCCCCCGGGCCACCCCTGCGATGCTGCGACATTCACCCACAGGTGAAGCGACCGGTATACCTCATCTGCCCCTTCCATGTACAGCAGCGGTTCTAACTTCTGATTGTCCCCCTCCACGGTTGCTTTGAACGTGAACGGCTCCTCCCATGTTTCGTCGTGCGCCAGATCGATCTGTTCCGTGTGTATGACTGCCCCATCGAGTTGTACTTCCAGCCGATACGAAACATCAGCGTATTCGTGGTTCACGACACCGATGATCAACTTTCCAGCCTCTCCGACCGTAAGCTCTATGGGATACTCGTCTGCCATCCCCCCCATGCCAAGCATATAGAATTCTGTGAATTTCTCGCCCTGTTTGGGCGTCACGATGACATAAACAACCAGGCATATCGAGACAATGATCGTGATAAGCAGGATGACTGTTAGCACCCGGTCAATGTCCCATCCGGTTCTTTTTAGTTCCATCAATTACGTCTGTAGTCCTGACGGTATTTATTCTTTGACCATTCTGCGATAGGGTTTTAAGTCCTGCCGATAAGAATCAGAATAATGAATCAAGATGTACGGAATATCGCCATCGCAGCCCTGTCTGTGCTTTTAATAGGCATAATAGCGGTTGCATTATTTTTGTATGCGGATTCTGACATCGTGCTTGCGTTTGCGATCATCGGCGTACCAGCCGCCATCATCATTGCATCATCGTGGTATATCAAATCAGTGAAACAGCGGCGGCTCGAGGACCCGGCTGCCCGCGTGAAGATCCGTGAACTCCGCGACATCGGCAGGGATTTCCTCCATCTGCGCAGCCGGATGCACGAGATTGAGAGCGTTCATGCAATCGCCATCCAGCAGAGCGCAGTTGAGATGGAGGCTGTCCGCGGTGCGATAGAAAGCAGCGGCGGGAGCATCGATCCTGACAGTCAGACGGTCGACTGTGACCCTGAAATCATCAAAGGCGTGACCCTATTTGCGATCAGGGAGGTCGGTCAGAATCTTGATCAAGCAAGGCTTGATTTCGTTGATCGGCTGCATGATGAGGCGGTCGGGCGCACCGATGATGCACGCACGAAACTCGAGGCACTCAATACTGCAGGATACGATCTTACATCACATCTCCCTGAAATAGACGCTCTTACGCTGCCGGATGGTGATCTCGAAGAGATTGTCGATTATCTGGATCGCCTGAAGGTTATTACGGAAAATACGCTTCGGGAGTGCGCGAATGATGCGGATAAGCTTGCAACCCACGCTGGCGATCTGTCGCCTGATGTGCATGATACGCATGGTGTGAAGGTCGAAGAACATATAGGTGCGCAGGATTACGGGGAAGCGGTGTCAACGCTTGAAGCAGGCATCACTACGCTGAAGACCGCAACAAGAGATGAATGCCGGGCATATCGGGACTCGCTGCTCGAGGCGCTCGATATCGCGATCGGTGTCACCGAGCATGAACAATTTACAGAGTTTAAAGAAGAGGTGCTTGACGCATCGAGTCCTGAAAAACTTGTGAGACTCAAAGAGATCGGGGTTTTGTTCGTGGAATTGTGCCAGTCGATCATTGACCGGATGCACGGTGATATATCGAGTACAGAGGATAGTATAAAGGAGTTCATGCCTCCCGATTACTTCTGGAATGAAAGCGGGCTTGCAGAGAGGGAATTTACGCTGAACAATAAAGATGCGGAGGATGCCGATGGTATCAGGAACGCTGCCGACTCGTTTGCAGCCATGGCAGGGGAACTGGCTCCGGTACTAAAGATCGATCGCAGAGCATACAAGATGTTGAGCAGCTATCACCGGACGGTCGAGCGCCAGATACGGAAGATACTGATGGCTCACGATACGGCTACAGCTTCGGAAGACGACCTGAAGGTTGCGCAACCCGGTGACTTCCTGCGCCTGTACGATTACTATCATCCTGATGCGACATACAGCGCCAGTGACCGGATGCTCCGTCTTGCAGAGGGTGCAAAGGTGATCGAGAACCCGCTGCCGATCACAGTCACTGATGCCGACGGAAACAGGATCGAAGGCGCAATTATAACGTTGATGCGTGAAAGCGGTATCGGCGTGACCCTGAAGTACGTAACAGATGAGGACGGGAGCGTTACGATTGAAAACCCCGGCGATGGTAGGTATCGGCTGGTAGTGGGTGCTGCGGAGTACCGGGAGCATGAGGGTACAGCAGTGCTTCCGGCGCAGAATCTCGATGTCACACTTGAGCGAATCGGCATCAAGGACTATCTGTGCAGGAAGAAAGCGCAATCGATCAAGGACAACCTCAAACGATACTCATCAGACGTTCTAAAGGAGCTCGACAAAAACGGGATCATATCATCAGAGTTCGACATGTACATCAACAGGGAGTACCGTGCGTGTCTCCTGCACATACTTTCGGAGGAGTACACCAATCTGCGGTTTGTTTCGTCTGATCCGGGATATCTCTTGTACGATGAGCCAAAAATGGTCTCCAGACTGATCGAGGCGGCTGAAACAATGGGAAAGGACAGTTACGCCACTTCTGACTTTGATATCCCGCTTCCGGCAGAAGAGATCCTCCATCTTGTTAGAATCGCTGAAGAACAGGGCGCACATATCCCGGTGGATGTGTGACCAATGAGATGGGATGTGATGTGATCAAAGTGACGCTACTTGACCGTGCCCGCAGCCTTGAAATCACCGAAGAGATCCGATGCGTGGCAGAGGCTGAAGGAATTGACGCCGAAAAACTGCGGCGTCTGGTTGCGGCAGGACGCGTCGTGATTCCGCGCAATATCTGCTCAAGAGCAACGCCGGTTGGTATAGGCGAGTGTATGTGCACAAGGATCAATGCCAACGTCGGGACGTCCGCTGATTTCGTAAGTGTCGCTGACGAGGTCGAAAAGGCGCGTGTTGCGGTTAGATACGGCGCTGATGCGGTGATGGATCTCTCAACAGGCGGCGATCCCGACGCTGTGCTGGACGGCGTTCTTAAGGCGGTCAGTGCGCCCGTCGGCACGGTCCCGATCTATCGCGCGGTCTGTAGCGGCACGCCACTGCCAGACGTGACCTCCGACGATCTTTTTAATGCGGTTCGTAACCATGCAGAACGCGGCGTGGACTTTATAACGATCCATGCGGGCGTAAACCGTTATGTGGTCGACTGCCTCATCGAGAGCGGTCGCATAATGAATGTTGTGAGCCGCGGCGGAGCGCTCACCATCGCATGGATGCAGATTCACAACTCTGAAAACCCGTTTTACGCGGAATACGACTACCTGCTCGAGATCGCCCGCGAGCACGATGTCACGCTCAGCCTCGGCGATGGGATGCGCCCGGGCTGCATCGCGGATGCCAGCGACTCTGCGATGTTTGCCGAGGTGATCGCGCTCGGCAGGCTCGTCAAGCGCGCAAGAGCAGCCGGCGTCCAGTGCATGGTCGAGGGTCCGGGGCACATCCCGATGGATGACATCGAGCACGGGGTGCGCACCATGAAACAGATCTGCGACTTTGCCCCGCTCTACCTGTTAGGTCCAATTGTCACCGACCTTGCGCCGGGTTACGACCACATCACCGGCGCAATCGGCGGCGCAATCGCCGGCATGTGTGGCGCGGACTTCCTCTGCATGGTCACGCCAGCCGAGCATCTCGCGCTCCCAACCAGCGATGACATCAGGGAGGGAACAATCATCACAAAAATCGCCGCCCACGCCGTCGATCTCGTGAAACCAGGCGTGCGCAACCGTGCGTTTGCACAGGACCGTGCGATGGCGCTCGCACGAAAAAATCTTGACTGGGATGCGCAGTTCGAGTGCGCAATCGACGGCGAGCATGCAAGATCGATCCACGAAGCAAGGCTAAGCAGCGGCGATGCATGTTCCATGTGCGGGGAACTGTGCGCGATCGAGGTGATGAAACGGGCGCTGGAAGAATAAGGGGGAGATTGCTGTCATGTCGTGGCACCTTCTGCTTTTCAAGCACAGTTCTGGCGACGCAGAACAGCTGAGGGCAGCATAACGTTCTAATGAATGATACAATCCGCATGTTCGCCGCACTACCCGCAGTTTCTTCATTTCTTGCACGTTTTTAGCTAACCACACGATTAGGGGAACCTCCTGACATCGATCTGCTCAAGAAAGTTGGCGCAGAATGCGGGACAAAAAAAACGTGCCGATCGCATTTGGAGCGCCACACAAAGGGATTTATGAATACATGCAGGACGAAGGCACCCCGATCTAAAGGTTTGACTATATTCGACACCGGCACAAACTGCGATTTCCGTTCTTTGCGTCTCTGCGCCCTCGCGTCTTTGCGTTCTCGATTTAACGCGAAGGTGCAAGGGCGCAAAGACGCTAAGGAGATCGTTTCTGTCGTCATGTCCTTCATGTTGTTGTCATCCAACCGACACATCAAAAAAGCTCAATTTGTGGCGGTGCAAAGTATACATGATCAACTCCGTACCCGGTCAGGATACTGAGACGATCAGGGTCGAGGAAACGATCGTTGCCACGCTCGCAATACTGAATATTGCGTTTCGCTGATGGACGCGGTCAAGATCGGTGTCGATCAGCATAGCTCAAAGCTTTTTTTGAGTCCGAATCCGAGTTTCCCCGCCGCCTGCACCACCCATACCGGAGCGCATCAAGCGGCTTTTACCGCGACCCCGATCTATATGGAGACCGTCCGGCGAGCAGCCCTGTGGAGATGCCAATAATCGCGGTTTTGAAGAAAGATTGAAAAGACTTAAATCAGAAGATTGAAACATGATGGTTGAAACGATTCTTCTTGTACTCGAATCAGTACTGCTTGTTGCTACTATTATACTACTCCTTTACAGTATAAGGGAAGGGAAAGCTAGAAAAAACCTTTTGTTAGAAGTAGGAAAGGCAACAAAGATACTTACACGACATGAGTATTTTCTCACAGTCACTGATTCCATGATGGATGCGCGGGTTGAAGTTATAGGGTTTATTACGGGCAGACTTCCAACAGGAGATGATAAGAAAAGAGTGAGAGATATCATAAATAATATTGAGAAATTAACAAAAAATGATATAAAAGTAAAATACCTTATACCAAAATTTCCTGATAGACTACATGTAGGGTATCTTTATTCAAGGGCAGGTGCCGAGGTCCGATACGGTATCGGTGCCATTGCAAGTGACATCCGCTATATAATTGTGGATGATAGATTTGTTGCGATCGGCATCCCTGAAAGCATGGGTGAAAAAGAAGCTACTAAAAAAGGCTATAGAATCCCATCCGAAAGTCTTGCTGCAATCCTTAAAGATCAGTTCTACAGATGCTGGGATGAAAGTATAACGTATGACAAATATGTTGAAGAGGCAATTAAGCAGACCGGTTTAACCCCAGAACAGCTTGGAAGGGAGCTTCAAATAGATGAGGAGGAGATAGGGAGATTTATTAGAGAATAGGTACCTAATTAACCCGGCTTTGTCACATTACGGACAAATTAACCACGATTCGGTTGCATAACCTCGAACAGTTTGGGAAAACAAAAACAACATCAGGTGTCTGATAGGTGATCAATCTGACAAAGGCGGGATAACACCGAAAGCCCAAGCCCGCACGTGCAGGGCTCTTATTCGATTCGGCAAGGACTGCCGCGTCCAGTTCCCCGAAATCTTCGGGTGTGTCGTCCATATTATGGTCTTCCAATATAGCATTCTCATCCAATCTCATTCACTCTTTTTTGAAGGCGTTATCGATTCAAGTCTCGTGTCGGCTGCAACATTCAGGTATACCGATCACTATAACCAAGCCCTTGTACCGACTTCTGGCATCCATCCACTCACCCGCCACTAAACCCACCTACACCTAATCTCGCGAGACTTGGGTTCGTAAACTCCACTGCTTGTTATACGCAAGTCAACTTCGGAGCGAGTGTAAGAGCGACAAGCGTACTTAAATTCAAGTAGTTCAATTGATACTAATTGGAAAACATTTAAATGCAATGAGTTCCACTGTTATTAATGAGGTGACATATAATGGCTAAAAGACAGATATGTTTTACTATTGAAGAAGATATAGTGAAAAAAATGGAGAAAATACGAGACACCACGGGCATCCCGGTGAGCAAGCAGATCGAATTGTCTCTAAAAGGATATAAAATTGAAAAAGTAGAGCAAAACTAAC
>JAYEGG010000152.1:0-3644 GCA_034658995.1 Methanobacteriota archaeon
GAAAATAATAAAAAGTGTCTGGGAAATTGTCAAGAGCGATCTACCAGAACTGGAGCGGAAAATCGCAGAGATTCTCAAAAAACTTGATTAGGTGGTGTTATTCATCCACGCCCCTAATCCCCTCAGGCATCTTGTCCGGATTATCCACAACCGGCGGGACTGTGGGCTGCCCCATCTTTTGAAGCGCCCCCTGTCCTTCTTCGCTTATCATAAACTCCGCAAACTCCACGGCAAGTTTCGGATGTGGTGCGTCTTTTGGGATTGTTATCGCATAGAAGATTGGTTTGCCGGTTCGTCTGGTTCCAACGGATGTGAAACGCTGAAATCCGAGATCAACACCGACCTTCTCGTATAGATCCTCGTTATCAGGGGAACTTAAGTCAATTTCGGGGGGCAGTTCAACAAACCGCAGTCCATGCTGCTCGGAGACGCTCCGGTATTCGAAGGTGTAGTCAATCTCCCCAAGCTCGAGCAGCGCCAGGAGCTGCACGCTTCCGCCCCTGATAACAACTTTTTTTGCTTGCGGATCAAGTATCTCTGGCACAACCACGGTTGCGGTGTCAATGTCTCTAACAACAGAGAATGTGGGGTCGAAGTTGCGCGCGATCAGGTTCCGGAAGATCGTCTGGTTGTCATAGTATGATTCAGCAAGTTGCGCCACCATCAGCGTTCTGTATCCACATGCATCGAGCATGGGGTTTGAGAATCCGAATGTGACATCAGGTCGCGTAAGAATCTCGTACCAGTTTGAGCCGTTGATCACGCCAGCGTATCTGCTCCTGTTGGTGTACGCGATCACCATCCGGTTTGTTGCAAACCGCACGTGCCAGTCTGCGTATGCGGGATACATCATGTCGGGAATCAGGTTTTCGTCTGCAACCACGAGTACGTCCACAGCCCTGTGGATATCTGTCACCTGCCGGATCGCCTGGATGCTTCCGTGCCCTTCCATCTGCACATCCACACCGGGATTCTGGCTTTCAAACTGTTTTTCTATCTCTGCAAAGGGTATGACCAGACTTCCTGCATGGACGACCAGCAGTTCTGTTTTCTCCGTAGTATCTGGCAAGGATATGGCTGCAACGATCACAGCGGTGATTAATACCAGAACTACTATCGGTGTCGCTTTCATTTCGTAATCTCGATTGTGTCCACCCACTGAACCCAGTAATGCCCTTCTGTTAAGAGTTCGCCCTTTGAAACGATGGCAACTCTGAGCGGTCCGCCCGTATCCCCGGAAAGCGGAGACCCGTCCTGCTCATACATCAGCATCACCGCGGGATCGGTGTGCGGAACCTCCCTCATCGTCGCAGGGTCGTAGGTGACAAAATCACCCCGGACCTGATCGCGGGTGAAGACCATCAGGTATCCGTCAGACGCACGTATCCGTACAGCGTCGGTTGCGTTGATTCCACCAACAAGGTCACACAGTTCTTCTAAGGAGACTCCCTTGCATTCGAACGGTCCGTTTACGATGCCAACGGTCGTGAAGAATCCGCCGCGCCCCTCACATGACGGAATCGCCCGGATCTCGTCATACGAGAGCACCCGCTCGCAATCACCGATCAACGTCAGGTTGCACTCAATCACCTCATCCTCGATTCCGGATGGGTGCAGACATGCGGTTGCAGCGATTGCAATGATGAATATCATAAGAATCAGAATTGGTTTCATCGCCCCAGCCCCCTCCACCTCAAGATGAACGCGACCGACAGCAATCCAATGGTTGCGGATACGGCTCCAAAACCGGGTGCCGGACTTGATTTTGGCGTCTGTGTGGGCATCGACTTTGCCGGACCTCCCTGCTCGCCCGTGTACCCGCCTGCATAGATCCTGATCTCATCAACCCATCTCACCGAAAGCCCGCCTGTCGATGGTTTGAGGTCTCCGAAGAAGTGCTGGCTCTTCAGGGGCAGGCATTCGTGCATGTCCCAGTTCCCAAAGACATTATCATCTGCAAAGAAGACGATGCGCAATCCCGCGAAGTAGTCGGGCGGATACCCGGTCTCGCTGTCATACCAGCAGAGAACGATCGGTCCCTGCCTCTGCGGCGGTTCGTAGATGTTTTCGTAGCAGAACTCCACGTGGTAGCCGTCTACTGCATGGATCATGACATCGTCACCAGGTGAGGCGCCACCCACCAGATCACAGAGGTCTCGTACATTGGTTCCTTTCACGGCACCTTTGTCCTTGAAGTTCACAGTCTCGTTTTGATCCCATTTATCACCCTCAAAGACCGGTCCCTGGTGATAGTAATGCGTTGTTCCATCTCCATAAACCGGTAAATTCGCCTCCATCCGTTGGTATGTTACAGTCGTCTCGTTCAGGACTGATCCATCCCCGGCACACCGTACCACGCGAACTGATTCAGTCTGCCCGGCTGCGAGTGATGTTGCGCAGAGAAGCAGCAGGAGCAGGAAGAGCAGAAGTGTTCTTTGAGCGCGCCCGGCGGTATGAAGTCCGGGTGAACGACCACCTAAACGACAACCACTAAGCGACGGCATAACACGCACCTCTCCCGCTGCATTCCGGTTTGATCACTTCCAACAGAGCGAGCATGGATAACTCTTTAAGAGCCGCCTGCCTTAAGATATTAAACATCCTTGTCGATTCTCCTGTTGTAATCCGTCCATTCCTCTGAATGTGCTCAATGATCTTCATCCATATTTCTGTGAGCGCTACCTGACCGCTCAGTTCCACAAGAATGTCGATATCGCTATTGTTTATCAATTTTCCTCGTACGATGAATCCAAAGAGTGATGTTTTCTTGGTTTCGTGGGGTTTGAGTGTCTTCATGATTTGTCGCGTTATTTCTTCGATCTGGTCGGTCATACTGCGCCCCTATTGGATTTGTTTATTGGTATGATGGGTATGTGAAGAGCGTTCACAAGCTTACATCTTCGCCATGATTTCGAGAAATTCTTTGTCTTCTTCGAGAATTTCATCAATCTCTTTCAGTGCCTGTTCTTTGGGCACTTTTATCGTTCTTATCGTTCCATCCTCCGACAGCACAAATCTGCTAAATGTTTCCATTTTCAAGCCTCCTATAAATCCATTCAATCAACTCAGGATATGAAATCTCGTTATTGGCTATTTTAAGCGATATATAGACCAGACCACCCAGCGGTGTGGCGAGTTTGAGATTGTTTTGCTTCAGGAATAATTTCATGGTTTCTGTAGCGGTTCTTTTATTCCCATCAATGAATGGGTGGTTTTGAATGAGTTCGTACCAAAAGATCGCAGACACGGTTGCGATCTGTCGTTTATAGTCTTTCTTTTTGGTTTTCGACTCTATCCTTGCTATGAGGAAATCTATCGATCCGGGATTTAAAATCGCGCCACCAAGTTTTTTGTTTATGGTAACTATGTCATCTGAACTCGGTATTATGATTTCAGCCATGATTCTCCTTTTATCTCTTGAAATCTGTCTTTCAGGTCTGGCAAATCACCTATTACAACCATTCACACCCTCAAAAGATTCACGCCAGCATATCCGCGTATAAGCACATCCCGCATTCCTGTAATCTTTCTCCACGGAATATCCGGATACTGTTCTCTGAAATCCACTGGTATATTCTTTATCGCATCGCCCACAATCTCAAGACGCCTTATAACTGCGTCCTGAATCTGGGTATTTTCATAGA
>JAYEGG010000153.1:0-3639 GCA_034658995.1 Methanobacteriota archaeon
GAGATTTCTTCATCTGTAAGATCGGCAAGTTCCCGGATGGTTTTCTGGCGCTTATCTGGTGTGAGTTTATAGAATCCTGAAAGTTCGGATGTTCTTTCTGGCATAATATTGATAGCACACTGAAATACTTAAAAACTTGTGTGGATATGTGCGATTTGGGCTTTACCAATCACACTGTGATTTACAGGGAGGTCTGCCTGAGATCACCTTCCCATGATCTCTCTTGTCCTTCTTGCAAGCATCAGGATTCCGACGGCAACGATGCCCATCCCGAGATTTCGGATCATGCCTGCATACGGAGCATACAGAACCCCTGTAAGCGCAATCAGTATGTATGCGGCGTGTGTCAGACAGCCGAGCAGGACGATGTACCAGCACTGTCTCCAGTACACCAGTTTTGTTGATCTGGCTGCATAGATACACGCATATATCCAGAAGAGTTCGATCACGAAGCGCACAATCAACTCTATAGTCAGCGGATCCATAATAACCATATATCGACAATCATATCACATAAGTCTGGTGGGCATGTTAAGCGAGATAATCATCTGGTATGCAGCAATCACCATCACGGGCATAGTTACGCTTCCTATCGTGTTGATAGTCTGCAAAAACCTCACAGATAAAGGATACTGCATATCAAAGATCATCGGGATACTTATACTGACATATCTAACCTGGATCCTCTCTTATGTGTTTTCCTTCGATCGAGGCACGATTTTGTTGGCTGGCTCGATCCTGTGTATCGTATCGCTGTTGTGCACCATAAGAAACAGACCGCGGATTGAGAAGAATATCGTCATCAGAAATGAAGCCCTGTTCTTCGTTGTTTTCGTTGTTTTCCTGATAATAAGAGCGTACAATCCTGAAATCACCTCGTTTGGCGAGAAGTTCATGGATTTCGCATTCTTAAATGCGATCATGAAAACCAGCCATTTTCCGCCGTATGATCCGTGGCTCGCAGGAGGGTCGATTGATTTCTATTACTACTTCGGATACCTGATTGTTGCGGTGTTTAGCAAGTTATCCGGAATTTCCACCACCATCACCTACAATCTCGGGTTGGTTACGTTCTCTGCGCTTGCTGCAAACGCAGCGTTTGGTGTAGGGCACAATCTGACAAGGAATGTGCGGTTCGGGCTGCTGACAATGTTTTTTGTCGTTTTCATCGCAAATTCTTACATTATATTTAATCTGGCAGGCAGTCTCCTGCACCTACCGGTTGCCAGCCACGATTCGGTCTTCGGGCTATGGGCGTCCACGAGAGTGATACCTGACACGATCAACGAGTTTCCGTACTTCAGTTTCATCTTCGGAGACCTGCACCCACATGTAATCTCGATTCCGTTTCAGTTGCTTGTGCTTTTGTTGATTCTCAATGTTTACAGATCAAACGGTGGGGGGATGCGGATGTATGGCGAGGACCGTGTTAGCATCATCGCCGGCGCGATCCTGGTTGCACTCTGCATCGGAGCGCTCTTCGTGGTGAATGCGTGGGATTATCCAGTGTATCTGGTTATCTTTGCCACCGCGGCTCTGGTTCAGCAGTACCGCACATCAAGCCTCAAAAATGCGGCAATCCCGGTTACGGTCGCCGTGATACTTGGTATAATCATGTTCGCTCCGTTTTATCTGGATTTTCAGGGAACGGGCGCGTCCGGGATCGGGGTCGTGCGCCAGAATACATTGCTCAGCAACTTTGTCGAGATCTTCGCGCTCTTCATGTTTCTGATATTTTCATTCCTGCTTTCACATCTGAATCATGCTAAAAGGTATGTGATTGCCCTGATACCAGTGATCATCGTTTCTCTGATCTTTTTTCAGATACTGCTCGTTATTATTCCACTGATCGTGTTGTGTAGCTATTTATTATTTAATCAGGCATCATCTCGGCAGGATGCGATGGATAATCGTTTTGTTCTGATTCTTGTGCTCGCAGGCGCGCTGCTTGCCCTCTTCTGCGAGATCTTCTATCTGGATGATGGTTTTGGCGCGCCGAACGAGCGTATGAATACGGTGTTTAAGTTATATCTACATATCTGGATTCTGTGGGGGATCGCGTCTGGATATGCCGTGCATTTTATATATTCCCGGCATTCAGCACACTCGGTGTATCCTGCGCAGCCTATACGCGCGGTATGCGCCATCCTGCCACCTCCAAATCCCGGAAGCAGGATTCCCGGCACCATGATTAAAGCGATCTGGGTGGCAGTATTCTGCATGCTCCTTGTTTCAGGATGCATATTTTTGTTCACCGGCACGTGCTCAAAGATAACAATCGACCGCAACCCGCCGACACTGGATGGAATCGAATACATGGATGAATCGGAGAGGGGAGAGTATCTGGCGATTTTGTGGATTCGAGGTAACATCGACGGAACGCCAGCCATCATTGAGGCACCAGGGATGAGCTACTCTACCGGTTCAAGGATCTCCGCATTTACCGGTCTACCAACGGTCATCGGGTGGCAGGGGCATGAGATGATGTGGCGAAACGATCATACTGACCTGCGAATCAGGGCAGCCGACATGAACTCGATCTACGGCACAACGAGTGCCGAGCATGCAACCCGGCTGATGGAAAAGTACAATATTAGTTATATCTATATTGGAACAACCGAACGTGCACACTGCAGCAGAGGTACGGACAAGTTCGAAGACGAGGATCATTTCGAGTGCGTTTATATGGGATCGGCTCGAATATATAAATTGAAGAGTTCACTGGACGGTGATCACAATGGGAAATAGGCAATCAATGGAACGCATGAACACCGGCATACCAGGGTATGATGAATTGCTTGGTGGCGGGTTTTTCAAGGGCAGCGTGAACGTAGTCAGTGGCGGTACCGGCACTGGAAAAACGGTCTTCGGAGGAGAGTTCATATATAACGGCATAAAAGCCGGCAAAAAGAGTATGATCGTTCTTACATCCGAAGAAACCGAAAGCATGAGAAAAGAATGGCATACATCATTCGGATGGGATTTCTGGGAGCTTGAGGAGTCCGGAGATGTGGTCTTTGTTGATGTCGCGGATCCGGAATTGCGGCTCCAGAAGACTGTGGAGATCGCGCCGGACGAACTGATTAAAAGTTTCAGGAAACTCCTTGAAAATAAAATAAAGGACATAAATCCGGATTTGATATTTATAGACTCTGTGGAAGCGCTGTTTCTGGCTATAGACTCGAAGTACCGGCTGAGAAGTCTGGTCGATGCCGTCTTCGATGTTCTGCGAAAGGCTCCTGCCACATGCCTCGTCGTGACCGGCACGATCTTCGGCGTGAACGAAATCATCGAGTACAGCGCCGATTCGATCACCAACATCGGCATGGTGCGCGTCGGTAACAACCTCCAGCGCTCGGTTCACGTGGTCAAGCACAGAGGGTCTGCCATCATCAACCAGGTGCGTGTGCTGCAGATATCAAACGACGGTATATCGGTGCTTTCACAGTCACCATATCTGGAGTAGCGGCTACCGAAAACAAAGCAGCGAACAGCGAAGTTTGCAGGGCGGCTGTTTATAGATACGCGGCAGAAGACCCCGTTACTTGTAGCGGGGATGAATGCCGCACCAAAGCCTTTAAATACCCGCGTGTCGAACACAATCTGTCTCGCAAGGCTGAAAGTGCTGGCGAGATGTTT
>JAYEGG010000154.1:0-3639 GCA_034658995.1 Methanobacteriota archaeon
ATATCACCGATTTGGTATTTAAAAAGGTTTTTATGACCGTGGAACTATCATTTATAGATACGCGGCAGAAGACCCCGTTACTTGTAGCGGGGAGGAAGTCACATGGTGAAACCATGAAGATAGGGATTATAATCTATTCGGATGATTCGGAGACTGTCTGGAACGCTTTTCGGTTCGGAAATTTCGCACTGGCAGGGGGTGACTGCGTAAAGGTATTCCTGCTTGGCAAAGGTGTGGAGTGCGAGTCTCTGGACACGAGTAAGTTTGTGGTGACAGAACAGATGAGGCTGCTGGTTGGCGCGGGCGGCGAGATATTTGCCTGCGGTAGCTGCCTTAAAATTCGCCAATCAGAGGGGTCGGAGGTTTGTCCTTTGTCAACGATGCAGGACCTGTATAAAATCGTTACAGAGAGTGATAAAACTGTTACATTCTGAGACCTGGTAAAGATGTTTGGACGACATGTGTCATATCAGCAGTTCTTGCGCTGTGCAGGGTCTGCGGCGAGCCATGCACGGACGGGCTGTGTCAGGCATGTGAATTGCTCGGCAGAACCATATTGCTTCGGGCGCCCCGCCGTCGGTCTGGCGAAGTGTCTTTAATGCATGAATCATATTTGTCCCGGATGCATCTGAAATGAAAAACTCGCATCTGCCAATAATCACCGGAATGGGCGGGGATTATAAATATAAGGAATGTTATAGGTGTATGCGCAGGTGAGACAAAAGTCAAGGAACTCGGACAAGTTTGTGGGACTCAGAGGGACTGCAAGTGGTCCGGAATGCCTGAATTTCCTGCAATTGAACTGACTACGAGAAAGATCACCCCATCGTTTCTTTTATTGTAGGTGGGGGCACCAACACTTCTTAAACCGGCATACTTCGATAACTAACATTCACATGGACGAAATCTTCATAGCGATCGGACTGATAATCTTTGCAGGACTTGTGGCGATAGAGTTGAAGATCACAAGCGCAATATTCGAGATTATTGCCGGATGTATAGCGGTCAACTTTTTCAATTTCAGCAGTGTAGAAGTAATTAACGTGCTGGCGGACTTCGGAATCCTCGCTCTCATGTTCTTTGCAGGTCTTGAGATAGACTTTGATGTATTGAAAAAGAACGCAAAATGCAGCATGGTGATAGGCGGCGCATCCTTCTTAAGTCCCTTTCTTGCGGTTTATTTCATCACACTGTATTTCATGGACTTCTCTTATGAGCAGGCGCTCCTGACTGGCATCGCCCTCTCGACAACATCAATAGCCATTGTTTATCCCATGCTCTTGAGATCAAAAGAACGACTCGACGACACCGGGAAAAAGATACTCTCGGCAGCGATGGTTGTGGACTTGTTTAGTATGATCGCAATAAGCCTATTATTTTCAGATCTGACAATCCTCACAATCGGCTTCGTTCTGGCATTCACCGTATTCTCATACTTTGTACCCTCTCTTGGCAAAAAAATATTCAGTCACTACAAGGGCAACGCGGTAGAGTTTGAGTTCAAGATAATATTATTCTTGATACTCGGCATAGGCATCGCCGGCGAGGCGATCGGAATCGAAACAGTTCTTCTTGCCTTTATTCTTGGCGTAATCACATCAGGTGTCATTGTAGGGCACATAAAATTGTGGGACAAGCTAAGGGGAATCACATTCGGCTTCCTTGCACCAATCTTTTTCTTTAAGGTGGGCACAGCAGTAAACCTTGCGGCACTCTATGAAAATACCCTCTTAATCTTATTATTCGTAACAATATGTTTCATATCAAAATATATAGGAACTTACATCGCAACAAAAAGATACCTGCCCGAACAAGCAGCCTATATCGCAACAATCTTCAACTCGCGCCTGAGTCTGGGCATAGTGGCAGCAACCGTAGGATATGAACTTAACATATTCAACGAAGGCATCTACGCATCGATCATCGGGGCGGTGATCCTCTCATCCATCCTCGCATCCGTGCTAACAAAACACATCTGCAAAGCGTGAGCTGGCTATGGATTCGTTCGTGCCTGGGTCACGTGTTTAGCTAACTACGAGATTACACAGATTTCCCCAAGAAAGTATGAGGGAGCAGGATATAAAATGCGAAACATATCACCAACATCTTGTATGCACTACCATCCTCTTGTGCCAATCACGTGAAATCTCGTGGTTTTCACCTCAGCTAAACACATACGTACCGTAAATCATTAATATCGTAAGCACCAATATTCTCTATAATGGGGTTTGGTATATCCATCGCTACAGCAATCCTCGCTATTGGTCTAATCTTGATTGCAACCGTGAATTATGAACGCGTCAGCGATAGCTGCGAACTGCTGCAGGACGCCAGAGACACGCAACATGTGCGTATGCTCTCTCTGCTGGACACAAGTATCGATATCTATAATACGTCGTCATGCAGCTACGAGGACCGGGGGAAAATCGCTGACAGCGCAAGCGATAGATTCTACATAAAAAATACCGGAACGGTGTCCATCAACAAATCAAAGCTCATCGTACTTGTAAACGGAAAAATAGTCAATTATGCAGCAGAGTCTGGCTGGTTGTACCCCGGAAAGGAATTCTCGACAACGGCGTTTACTCTGAATAGTAGTGATGTTGTGAAAGTAGTGACAGAGAATGCAAAGTCATCCTGCGCGGAGGTGGTGTGAATGGCTGGAGAGTCTGCATCACAGGCGATCTTCTTCATCGCATCGGTGATCATCGCATCGGTGATCGTGATCGCGCTCTACGGCGTCACAGGCTCGGTATCAGGCGCACTGGTGGTCAGAAACACCCATCTCGCAGACCAGATGCGGGGCGATATCGAGATCATTAATGATCCGGGCGCAGGCACGCAGCCAGGGCTGTACGTATTGAACACGGGAAAGACCGAATTTGATAATTCAACTAATTCCATCGTAGTTCTGGTCAATGGTGTGTATCAAACGATTCTCACGTCAAATATCGAGAATGACGATGGTGATCTGCAGTGGGAACCGTCTGAGGTGGTGAATCTCACATTCTCAGGCATTGATCTCTCTGGAAAATCTATAAAAGTGGTTGTTGCGAATGGAGTGCTGGATACTGAGCAATTATGAGGTTAAAACAAGATTGCAGTGCGGACACCGGGATTAGCACGCTGATCTTGTTCATTGCGATTGTTCTGATGGCTGCGCTCGTGGTTGTGCCGTTGATAAACACATCAGACATGTTCACAGAGAATGCGGTGCATACCGGTGAGGAGACAAAAGAACATGTCAGCACCGGCATCAGAATCATATCGGTGGGTGGGCAGACGACCGATAACACAACAACCGACCACGGCATCACACGTCTCAACATACTCATCGAGCCGATCGTTGGAAGCGAGATTATAACCCTTGATACCATGATTATCAGCGTCATATCTACCGGCAAGCCTCCTGCGATCCTCAGATACAACCAGACGTCTGATTCTTATGACGACGGCTTTTTTAACGCCAGCAGGTGGCTGCGCATCAACGAGGGCACCGAAGCCGACCGGATGAACGATCCGCACCTCGAGTATGGCGATATGGTCGAGCTTGGCATTAATACAACGGCATCGGCGACTGATTTCAGCCCGAACGTCGGTATCGTGATCGAATTTTTGATTGAGACCGGATTCGATACG
>JAYEGG010000155.1:0-1980 GCA_034658995.1 Methanobacteriota archaeon
ACAGGAACCACAAGATAAACGGTGTGATAAGTCTTATTGCGACCTCTGCCGCTGCTGCTCCAGAACTGTAAGGCATCATCGCGGTGGAAACGGCTGAGATGGTGGCTGTGATCAGCACTATGAGGAATGGCGCCAACAGGTTCGACCCTCTTCCGGATAGTTCGGCGAAGAACCGGTCAGGGTTTGTTATGAGCACTTTTCCGGAATATATGGGTTGCAGCATCCGTAACATCAACATTTCCCCCATATCGCAATTATACCATAATAACCATGCTGTACAGGAGGTAGACCGCCACAGGCAGGACAACCGTGACTGTTGCAGTTCGCCTCGAGATATCACACGCATGTTTGACTCCAAATATCCATATAACAGCGCTCCACAGCAAAAAAAGGATCCCGGATATGTCAGACGCCTTCATAAGCGGATTCTGCATCAGCGCTTGCTTCGTGAGTTGGGGGTCGATTGCGGAGAAGTCGATACCAGGATACGCAAGCCAGACCGCAGCAAGTCCGATGATCGGCGCGATGATGGCGGGGATGAAACCGTATCCTGTAAACTCTAAAACCCGTCTGAACGAGCCAACCCCCCTGAGCAGCGTCGAGATTGCGTAGAATACCCCTGCATAGAGGAGCCACGAGATCGACATTATGATAAGCCCTCCGATAACGCCAGTCGCCACAGAGATGCCTGTAAACGGCACCGCCGCTCCGGAAGGTGAGGGGTTTGTCACACCGTTCACCGCCGCGATATAGATGCCGGTAGTGATGGCTGCCAGAAGCACGATTGCGGCTGGTATCCGCAGGTTCGGGTCTCTTCCTGATAGCTCTGCAAAGAATCGGTCCGGGTTTGTCAGCGGGTTTGCCATGATGATCACCATCTGATTGATTGCTCTTGCACCAGGTATATGAGTTACTGCACGGTCTCGGGTTCCGCCGAATCCTCCGGGAAATCGCGGATGAAGAGCTCTTCGATTGTCACGCCAAAGAAGTCCGCGAGCTTGAATGCGAGCTCGAGTGATGGGTTGTACCGCTGCTTCTCGATAGCGTTTATCGTCTGGCGAGTTACGCCGAGTCTCTCCGCGAGATCCTCTTGTGTGAGGTCATGCATCGCCCGGAAGACCTTGAGTCTGTTCTTCATGAAAACCCGCGCCTGATATAATAAAAGCGAGATAGGAGAAATATGAACATCCCGGCAATGATTACCAGTTCGATGACCTCACGGATATCGAGCAGATCAGGGGAATAGTGACCCACATATCCTAAAATTGCCATAAGCCCTATCACAGCCCAAAACGCATTGGAACCCGCCTTCTCGTTGATTCTTATATGCATCTCATCCGCTGGAATCTCTGTCGCGGGCTTGGTCGCCCAGTAGATGCCGATAAAGACCAGTATCAAGCCAGAGAATGTGATGCCTGCTCCAGGAAACTTGAGACCTGCTACTTTGAACAGGACGATTCCAAGCAGTATTATTGCAGAGCCCCAGATGAAATGTGGTTTACTCCGTTTTAAATTCATTTCACCACCTCACATCCTCCACTCATAATACTGCCTCGCTACAAACAGTACGATCCATCCGCCAAAGAGCGCCAATAACAACGTCTTGTCAAAAATTCCTGCTTCAAGATAGCCCTTGATTAGATACACCAGCAAAAATAGCGTTAGAGCGATGAAACCGGCAGTTGCACTTTTTTCATTCAGCATTGCCCCTCTTTCATCGGTTGAGTATGCTATCCCACGCCCTCGCTGGTCGGTCTTCTCGTCAATCAGCATGAAAAGAACCACGCTTATACAGATTCCGGTGGCAAGAAGAAGGCTGAATATTGATAGCGTCACATCGATCCTGAGATATCTGAGAATACCAGCAAACAGTCCTGCAATCGGAAATCCAAATAATATCGAAGCTAATTTCCTGAAGGGGTTTTCGAAGATTGATCCAAAGAGTACGTATACGATGGCAATCCCTGTCAGGGCACCTGC
>JAYEGG010000155.1:2080-3634 GCA_034658995.1 Methanobacteriota archaeon
TTTATCCTGATTTTCTTCCCTGACATCAGAATCGCGCTCCGAAATATCCTTGCTGAGAGTTTGATCACCACGATGACTGAGATTGTGAGTATCAGGAGGCTTGCTGCGATCTCGCATGCCGAAATCCCGGTTAGCGTGATCCGCATCAGTGTTGTCGCGGGTGCTGTGTATGGTATGTATGTCAGAACCCTTGCGATGGTTGAATCCGGTGCGGCGATGATTACGCCGAGCAGCATTATTGGCAGAATCCCAAGCATCGTGAACACCATTGCGCCCTGCTGCGCGTCTTTCATGGTGCTTGCTGGCGCCGCAACACATGCCATCGATCCTGCGAACAGGAGATAGCCCAGGATGAAATATGGGATTGCAAGAATCATTATTAGGGAGATCTGAATCTCCTGAAATACTGCTGCTAACGATGTTAACGATACTACCAGCGTCCCCGAACAGATCCAGACGCAAATTTGCAGGAGTCCGGCAGAGCCAAATCCTATGAGTTTTCCGGTGAGAAGTTCTTCAGGAGAAAGTGAGGAAAGCAGGATCTCAACCGTCTTATTCTCTTTTTCCGCAACGATTCCCTGCATCAGATACCCCGAAGTTGTCATTATCGAGAGCATCATCAGAATTGCGACCGCATACGGTACTAAAAACCCGACCGCCTGCTTCTCCTCAACCTCCCCATTCTCGTCTAAGGTGATCTGCTCCATATCTGCCGGGCATCTGATCCGGTCACCCAGTGTTTCGCCCACATCCGAGTCACGCAGAAGGTTGTCGATTATGAACGCCTCCACTGAATCGGTCGGGGCTGAACTGAAGAATCCGCCTGTTCTGTACAGGACAACTCTTCCGGTTTCAAGATAATCCGGGGGAATTGTGAAGAATGAGTGTATCTCGTCATTCAGGAGCGCATTCTCCGCACCCCCGACATCTTCAAACCGGGTGAAGATTCCGTCCGGTTGCATGATCCCGGTCTCGTCCACAAAACCAATGTTTCGCGGGGAATCGGTGGCTATCTGCATGACGTAGCCTGAAGTGAACATCACCGGCAGGAGGATCACGAACGGCAGGACCAAAGACAGGATGAAACCCTTCGTCTTAACAGTCGCCAGAAACTCGTGCTTTGCGACAACGAGCGTTTTACGCATCATTGACCACCTCGATGAAGATCTCGTTTAACGACGGCGATTTCATCTCAAATCTTCTCAGTTTTACGGATTCCATCAGATTCTTAAGAACATCCTGCGGGTCGGTTCCCACTTCCAGACCCAGTTCAGCGTATCTTCCGTAATCCTCCATCCCTGTTACGCCGTCGATCGATTTTAAGTCCCCATCGTATTCCACAACCATGACCGGGGATTCCCTGTAACCGGCTTTTATCTGATCAAGTGTGCCGTAGAGCACCTTCTTGCCATGGTTGATCATCAGAATCCGGTCGCACATCCGCTCCGCCTGATCCATCTGGTGCGTGCTCAGTATAATCGTCTTCCCATCACGCTTCAAATCAAGCATGATGTCCTTCACAACCTTCGTATTGACCGGATCAAGTCCGGAGAA
>JAYEGG010000156.1:0-3633 GCA_034658995.1 Methanobacteriota archaeon
GTTCCAGTAACGATTCGGTGCTGACCATGCCTTTGCCATAAGCTTCGTGCCAGCCGGCAGGAACCGGCATATCCCTGTACAAGGATTTGCGTCTTGCTTCAAGCAGCATTCTCGGGGTTTTCATGAAATCAGCCCCGCAGATAACGCGGTTTCCTGTTTCGGAGGATAGGCGCTCCAACCATTCGAGTCCTGTACAACTTCTCATCAGATGGTGGTCCAGGATCAACGTACCGACTTTCCGGGATAGTCGCTTGGCATTGTGCCACGCTATTTCAGCCTGTTTTTTCGAAAGTTTGTTGGGCATGTAGAGTGGAGGTCCGTCCGCCAACACGATATCGGGTTTCCAGTCCAGTATTTGGGAGATGGCTTCGCTGTCAAGGAGTTGGGTGTCAGAGGTGTGCACAAAGACGCGATCTTCCTTGATCCGGGTCATCATCACTGTCTGCGGATTGCTTTTTTTGCCTCCATGGAATACCGGTCCGGAAAAAGTCATCGCCCCATACGTTATGCCTTCTGCCGGAGTCAAATCGTTCTTTAGGATAGTAGAGATAGATTCCACTCGTTTTTCTTCGATTGGGTGGTGATGATGCGGGTTCTTAGTCCATATCCTGACATCAGGGTTTAATCCGGTTATTTTTCTGATGTTGAGCTGATAGGGATTTGCGTCTGCTAACGGGATGTGATCCCCGTGAAAATGGCTGATCACGATGTCGGTTGCTTCTGACCATCGTTGCAGGATCTTCTTCTGTATCCTCTCATCCACTGCTACCTGCAAGGGGTGGGGAAGCAGCCCGTATCGATTGTAACCCAGTGCGATACCGGGATCGATCAATATCCTCTGCTTTTTGGTCCGTATGAAACAGCAGAGACCTCGTACACCCAATGATTCAGTTCCTATGATCTCTATGTTCATGTTATCACTTTCATAATGTGTGTCCGGGCGCTCTAAATCAGTCTCTCTAACATGTTCATATAATCATCTTTGACTCTTAACTGCTCACCCACACAGCCGGATGGCATAAACAGATCCCCTCTGAGCGCATCCGGCAGTCGCATCGAGCATACGACTCCCGTTCTTTCGCACTGTAGACATATACCCAGCAGAATACTGCAGAACACATCTGCCCTTGCAGCAGTCCGGAAAGTACCCGGGATCTTCTGCCTCAGTTTCATCATGCGTATATCGCGTTCAGCCTGGTTATTGTCAGATGGCTTAATCATTGTCGTACATGACTGCCAGCATTTCCCGTTTGCGCCCATCTAACCTATCACACACAAACTTTTCACAAAAGTTTAATCAAAAACTGTGGTTCTTTTTGATCATGATCATCCTCCCGCTTTTCCACATCCCATCTATTGTTCCCCTCTGCTGAACGAGACGCCGGTGCAGGTGTGCTTGGTCTTCTGCTGGTCATCTTCCTGTTATGATGTTCTTTGGGCTGACACCGGAACTACACGCCATTTGGGATCCGGCTGGTGCCGGTACTCGTTGTGCTGTCTCTGTTCACGATCTTGCTTGCTGTGGTTGCGGGTGTGCGGCGGGCGGGGGTTTCCGAGATGGAGTGGTTTGTGGCACGTGTTGGGGCTGGAGTTTCGAGCGAAGACTTTTAAGCCCGAAGACCAATTTAATTCTGGTGATGGTCATGCGAATGAAAGCGATATACCAGGATGCGGTTTTGAAGCCGCTTACGAAGCTTGATTTGAGGGAGGGCGAGGAAATTGAGATATGTATAGTGCCCATGTCTTTAACTAAAGATTTTCAAGGCGCTTTAAAACTTTCCGACCAAAATCTGACGGAAGAAATCGCAGAAAGTGATGAACTTGTCTAATATATTTTCAATTCCATCAGGTGAAAAGGTTTTATTTGACACGAACATATTTATTTATTCAGCATTGGATCATCCGAGATATGGGGACTCTTGCACATACTTAATCTATGAAGTCGAATCTGGAGAAATAATAGGATACATTCCCACCATTGTGCTAAACGAGTTGTTGCACAGGCTGATGATTGCCGAAGTCATCAAACGCGGCTTTGCAAGAAACACAAAGGATGCAATAAAAGTTTTGAAACGTGATAAAAGTATAATTCCGAGTTTGGATATTTGCTGGGATGAGTTGGGTAGACTATTTGAGATGCGTTTCACCATCCTAAAAGAAAAACCAGGTACTTTTGAGGAGTCGATTCTCATCTCACGTAAATATTCGCTTCTGGCGAAAGATGCATATATTGCTTCATTTGCCAGATCACATGGAATCACAAACATCGCAACAAATGACAGGGATTTTGAGCGAGTTAAGTGGCTCAACGTCCGGAAGCCATAAGAATCGCTGGGGGTGGGGTTAAATGAAAATCACGATACCAAAAACAAAAGCAGAGCTACAGTACCACCTCCACGACCCCCCTCCGAAACTCCGGGTCTTTTTAATTTTTCCGGTCGGTTGAAAACCATAACGCCAATCCTGCAAACATTGGCACGATTGGATTAGTGTAATTAGTGAAATCAGTGTTAATATGTGGCTAAAAGTTTTGTTTGCCACTTATTAACGCGGATTATATAGATCAACAGTGTAAATGACTTTTCAGATCGATAGTGCTCCATTCTGTCAGTTATGCTTACATAAGACCCTCCGGCATTCCCATAAAATAATAAAAAGTCTCGAAACTCACTCTTCATCATGCTCGCAGCAATCTCAGGAGCGGGCAACGGTAGCATCTTCTCTGATGCTCGCAGCGAAATTCTACCCTGCAGAGGACGTCGGGATCGCAACCACACTGATCTCCTCGATGGCACTGCTCGTGCTCCTCTCCGAATTCGGGCTTGACTTCTCGATTATCCGCTTCTTTTCGGGCGCAGACAAAAACAGGATCTTCAGCACGTCCGCAATCAGCGCCACCTTTTCGCGGTTCTCTTCGGTGCATCGTCGTCGGCTCAAGAATCCTGTTCCTGATTCCGTTAATCACAATCGGAGCAGTTGTGCCGCTGATGGGCTTGGCACTCAATTACACGCCGTACGGGATCCAGCTGGTGCCAGTACTCGTTGTGCTGTCTCTGTTCACGGTCTTGCTTGCGGTGGTTGCGGGTGTGCGGCGGGCGGGGGTTTCAGAGACAGGGCGGTTTGTGGTTGCATGATGGGGTGTGTGGTGGAGATGGTAGTTGAGGGCGGCAGGGTCAGGAGCGGCAGCGGGGATGAAGGCAGCGAATGCGGGCGGTGGGGTGGTGTGAGTGCGTCTGGTAGGGGGATGATTGATGCAGGAGGGGTGGAATGGGAAGGGTTTATTATAAGGGGTTGTGAATGTAACTATGTCCTGAAAACTGCCGCAACAGGAAGTATATATGGGAAATATAAATCACTCGGTAAGTATATTTCTCAGCGGAAACTTACAAAACTTACAGTGCCATGTAATAATTGTAAGTGGTGGTTTGGATGATTAATCCTTATGTGACCGAATCCTCCGGAAGAGTGAAAAAGTGCAAGCACCTCGCGAATTACAGAGAGCGCCTTATTTTTGGCTCTCTGGTATCTTCCGTGATAGCGAACCCAGGAGCTCTATCAGATTGATCATCTATTCAGCCACTCGATATCGGTTTTGCAGAGTTTCCTGTCAGTTGAAAATATAATGAACCGCGG
>JAYEGG010000157.1:0-14477 GCA_034658995.1 Methanobacteriota archaeon
GGTAGTGGACAAACTCCCATGTCTTAAGGTGCTCACTCGTGATGAACGTGAAGCCGGTCTTGTCGTGGCGGAGCACTATTCCGAGGGGTGTTGGGGTCATGGTAATGGTTGTTCTGTGGTTTTATGTGCGGTCGTCCCGTGCACCAAAACCTTTCCTTCTGATATAATTTCACCGATGAATGGGTCACCGATCTCTAAACGATGTTTAACCTCTGCCGGAGTCTTTACCAGAATATTGAAGTCGATTTTTTTATGATAATCGCGTACTAATCTGCTCACTTCCACCATGCGTTCAATCTCTCTTTTGTTGGATTCCATGATTACGAGAATGTCTATATCGTTTTTTTCTGTGGGTCTGCCGCATGCGTATGAACCGAAGATAATAATCTTCTCCGGGTTGAAAGCATTGGCGATTTTACCTACGATCTCATCCAACATTGTTCGCATTTCATCCATCTTTGTCACGTATCCTGTGTCTCGCTTATTGATTTTTCAATAGATCTATTGGTTTTTCAAGAGGTCGATGTTTGACCAGCCCATCATGACATAGCCACAGATCGTTGAGTCTCATGTCATAATCCCCAATTACACCGGTATGACCAAGTCTACCGATGATGGTGTCGAGTTTCTGTGATTGCAGGTCTTTGTTATGGGTATAACGTTCTGCAGACCTCATAAGAGGTACCCCTCCCTTATCAAGTATTTCAATGGTCTCTATAAATTCCTGTGTTTTCCTTATCAGCAATTGCGCCTGCACCTCATGCACAGATCCGGGCGCGCCGTAATCGCCCAATTGTCTTATGTCAAAAGCAGAGACCATGTATTCTCGCAATCTCCTGGGCAGAATTTCTGTTTTAACGAACTCTTTCCCAAAAGCACCGATGACCGCTGAATGTTTTGAGAAGGATAGATTTTTGGTCAGCAGTACCGCCTCAGCAGTATAAAACATGGCATAACATGATCTGCCTGCAGAAAATCCATAAAATCCATTCTCAAATAGACTCTTTGCAGCATCAAGACTCTCTTTCGCTTTTTCTATAAGTTCCGAGACGTCTATATCCTCCTTCATATCGGGATCCCCTCTCTTTTTGCGTTGAGAATGACCGGTAACCTCCGTGTTTGGTATTGACGCGCTTCAATGGGGATTATGGAGATCACCGTATCATATAAGAAGTCTAACTGATGAATCTCTCCGGAAAACCTTTCTAATTCAGAAATAGGATTGATTATATCTTCCAAAATAAGAATAAGATCAATATCAGAACCTTCTGTAGCATCTCCTCGTGCGTATGAGCCGTACAGGATTATTTCCTTTAATCTGCCTCCATAGATGTTCTGAAGTCTTTCTTTCGCCTCATCGAGGATTGGTTTGATGTCTTTTATGCTTTTATTCACTTTTGTATCCCCTTGTCATTGTTTTCATCGTTTCCGAAGGTCCTCATTGAGTCGTTTAAGCCCTTCGGTATGTAACTGTGCCGCGCCCAGACAGATATGGTGCAATCGTCCTGGTGTCTTGGCTGACATGATGTTACCTTCTGATTAATGTGCTCTCTTGTCATGGGCATGAATCCAGCCTTGTCATGGCGGAGCAGGATTCCAATGGGCGTTGTGGTCCAGTCATATCGATTTTTCAAGAGGTTAACGTTTGACCACATCCATATAATCTCTTGTCAACATCTCAATCAAACCTTTCGCATCATCCGGTATGGCTTTTCCGATTCTGTGCTCGATAAAATCTCTGGAAAGTTCTACAAATGCCACTGTTGTCTGATAGGTCTGTTCAGCCTCCTGTTCCGAATATTCTCTCACATAGACCTCCCCCCTTACACTCACCGAATATCTGGTTGGGATATAATACTATTCAATCTCTTCGACATCTGGCAGAGCCGCCTGAAATTGCCCCATGAATTCTCCAAAGCTATCGGTTTCATCGCTAAACAGGTCTGATATTCGATGGTGTTTGGATATCAAAACCCCGGACAGCGCAAGCACGGATTTCATACATTTTTCGATCCCCTGCTGGCAGTGGAACAGACAACCGGCGTACATCTCGCATTCCAGTGCATTTTTCGCCATCATCCGGTCGCCATAAGCATCATTCAGATATGCAAGAGACCTTGCTTCCCATTTATGCTGAAATTCTCCACCCAATCCTGACACCGCCTGTTGTGATAGGTGATATGTTATGTCGCTTGAATATATTTCGGTCAAGGACGTCCTTTCCGTAGATCACTTTTCCGTCCGCTATGACATCAAGGTAAAAAGAACTTGTGATATCGTCAAGTGCCTTTTCTTCTGCAAAGATCGAGTCTATAGGGATTCTGAGCATCTGATATCCTTCTTTCTTTATTTGTTTCCAATATTCTCTACAAACGGGCGCGTTGTACTCTTTTACTATGATCAAGATATCGATATCACTTCCTTTTTTGAGATGTCCGGTTGCTGCGCTGCCGAAGAGAATTATCGAGACTATCTCCTGATCCACGGTCTGTTTTATGATTTCGATTAGGGTTTGGATGTGGGGGTGCATGTTGGGGTTCTACTTTTATTATGTGGTGAATACGCCTACTTCGTCGTATTCCGGGTTTGTGTCTGCTTTAAGTTCTTCTGCGCGGTCGAACGTTTTTGTTTTCGCATGTGAATGCAGATACCGAATTTCTAACCTCTTTTACCTTAATATCTATCACATTTCGTTTTCTGCGGTGGATGTGTGCCATCTCATCGTATTCCAGCAACAATTCAGGAGTTTATCTGGATTTGCCAAAAAATTTAATCTTTAATAGCCCGATCTTCTCCCGGATATCCCCTTCTGAATATTGGGGTTTTACGCTCTTAACTGCCGTTGTTAATCCATCTGCATCGCCCTCGAATCGATCCCAGAAGTACAGGACAGTTGCGAGAAGTGATAAATCCGATGCCCGCATCTTGCCAAAGTTCTCTACAACCCCGTCGATTGCGCCCTTCGCATCAGCACTCAAAGATTCTTCCAGCGACTCGGCACTGCCGCCCGGTTTTATGAAATAACCCTGGTTCTTTATCCAATCGATCTCAACTCCGTCAAGGAACTCCACATAGTTCAGGTCGTTCTCCACTGCTGGAGAATAAGGTCCATAGTGGTACAACGAGTAGTCATAATTCACCACACTCTTCTTATCCAGCAGAAACATCATCTTCTGCACAACTGTCTTTCCAACCTGTGGGGATACGTCTTCCAACCTATCTACCAGATAGACGAGTTTTGCGGCATCTCCAATCGTAGCTTTGCTCATAATAATCCCTCCTTCATTAACTTATTTTTAGCATCATGATCCTCGATGATATCTTTAAAGATTTCCTTTATTATTGTAGCCGAATAATGTTTGTGTTTGTATGGTTTTGATGTCTTTGGGTTTATGGGCATGAGATTCTCTCCGACATACGATAATGGGGCGTGACCGATATCGTGAAGAAGAGCTGCCAATCTGATCAGTTCTCTATCTCGATCCAACTCATTTTCATCAAGCCCTACCGTCTCTTCCAGGATATGGGAATTTTTCTTTACTATTTCGTCATATAACCTTGTCGCAAGGTCCATAACTCCCAGAGAATGTTCAAATCTACTATGTTTAGCCGAAGGATAGACCATTTCGGTAAATCCCAATTGCTTGATTCTCCTCAGCCGCTGGAAGACCGGATGGTTCACTATGTCTATTTCTAACTCATTGAGTCTTATGAACCCATAGATCGGATCTCGGATCTCGTAGAATTTCACTCCAAACAGACCTCCGTCATCTTGTTTGTATCATTCCCGAAGACGTCCACCGCATTGACCATTATCTGATATTCTCCGGCCCCTTCGTATTTGTGCTTTGCCTCGTAATCAACCAACAGATTCTTCTTCACTCCAAAACTCTGCCACTGGTTGTGGAAGGTATCGCTTCTTCGTGATTCCGCCCACCCAAGTTCAAGTGCTTTAGCTGCTTCAAACCGCCGTGCTTGAACCTATGTCCGCTCCAGACAAGGCTTTCAACCATGGTGCGTATTGTGTGTGATCGTCCACGCTCGTATATACGAGAGTTTGCCTAATAAACTTTGCTACTTTATTTTTCGGTAACGACTAAGGAGGGGGTCATAACTGCAAAGAACGGGTTCCACGCTCAACGGTTTACAGGCATCGGCACTCCGCAACCGTAGTTTTCCGGATATGCACCCATAGAAAGATTTAATAATTTTAATGTCGCCATTTATTTTATGGCGGAAAAAGTGATTAGAGATCCATTATACGGATTCATTTCATTAGAAAAAGATGAATTGGCTTTAAAATTGATAGATACTCCAGAATTCCAAAGATTGAAACACATTCGGCAACTTGGCGTCTCATTTGTGACATATCCTGGTGCGAACCACACTCGCTTTTCTCATTCGTTGGGTGTCTATCATCTAAGCCAGAAATTATATGATTTGTTAGGAAGAAAAGACGATTCCAACGGAAAAAAGGTATCGATTGCCGCTTTGTTGCATGATATTGGACATTCCCCTTTATCACATGCTTTTGAATCTGTTCTTACACCGGGAATAAACCATGAAGAGTGGACTAAACGAATTATAAATGATAGTGCAACAACGATAAACGAAGAAATCCGCAATTCAATATTTACCCCAAAAGAGATATCAGATTTAATTATAAAACCCTCTAATCCTACATTTTTACATACGATGATAAGTAGTCAACTGGACGTGGATAGGTTTGACTTCTTGCAGAGGGATTCTCTATTCACTGGAAACCCGAGTGGAAAGTTCGATATCAAACGTATACTGCGCACATTACAGTTATCTGATGATGAGGATGACCTGTATGTTCAAACCAAGGGGTTGCACTCTGTTGAGGGGTATCTGATAAGCAGATATCACATGTATAATCAGGTTTACATGCATCCAACAACGGTTTGTTATGAGGGATTATTAAAAAATATATTCAAATTGGCAAGCGATTTGGTAACAAATGGTGATCTCGACCTCCCGGTCACATTAGAGAAAGCTCTAAATCGTGAAACGTTATCGGTCAATGAATTTGCGCAGTTGACCGATAATGATGTGTTTTATGCGCTTGGATTGTGGAAAAATGCACAGCATGTGGGATTGAACGATTTATGTAGAAGAGTATTTACCAGAAAATTGCTAAAGCCGATAAAAAATGTTAGTATAAAGAATTATTTTAATAACAAAGACAATATTGAGAATATCTTGGAGTCGGAAGGTTTTAACCCCGACTACTATCTGGTGTGGGTAGAGGGGGGCGAAAAGAGCGCTTATAACCCCTACAGTCCGGATCCGGTAGATCAATTGAACGCGATCATTGTTGAAGGCAATAAGGACATCTCCGAAAAATTGCCGAATCTGAAATATTTGAGGATTGAGACAGAAAATATCATGGGGGTTCCGGAAGAATGTAAAGACGGTATTAGGGGGCTTATAATGCCCGAAAATAAGTAAAAGTTGGTTGGATTCAAACGGTGAAACTTACTCTCACCCTGCTTTCATTAGATATATATGAGATGACTGCGACAGTTATTGATGAGGAGGATCATGTCGTTTAGCGACCATATATTTGAGAAATACGCGATAGTATGCAAGGTAATTGATGCATGCGGAACCCTATCAGGAAGAAAAAAATTCCATAAGATAATGTATATTTGTAAAGAATCGAATTATCCAATCCACGAAACGTTTAAATGGGCTACTTATGGGGTGTATTCGTCAGAGCTGAGTGGTGAAATTGAATCGCTGCAGAGTTCCGGATTTGTTAATGAGATACAATCCAAAAATAGTTCATATACCACATATGATTATACCATATCTGACGATGGTAAAGTATTTTTAGATAAAATGAAAGAGGATCTTTTGCAGAATTGCGATGGAGAATTGTCTGATAGATTTTTAAGTTTGGTAAAACGATTGAACCAATGTAGTTCGCGCGATTTGGAATTGTTTAGTTCAATAATGTTCTTATCTAAGGATGATGAAGAACAAGAAGATCTAATTTCATTTTTAGAATATCTCAAACCCAAATATCTCAGAAATGAAATTGTGGAAGGAATAGCTGCGGTTGGAAAATTAAAATCTGAATTCGATATTACATAAGGGGCAAGTGTTTAGCTACCAGCGATTTCACAGCATACGCCAGATTACGCTTGTGTTAGAACGTGGGGGCATTCAAGTAGGATGTAGAGCCCATCAGCAACTATAACGTGTGCAGTTAATACATATTTCAGCTCTTGATCACGTGTATTGTGCTATTCCATCCGACGCTCAGCTCAACACCGCCGCCGCCCCATCCGGATTTTGCTTGGCAGTCGGTTATCTGGATCTGGTCTCCGAGATCAAGTGTTGTATCTGCATGGTTTCCCCAGAGTGCGACTCTGATCCGGTTGTTCCCGGTTTCGTCCGAGATGTGGATGTTTAATACTTTGGATGTTTTGCCATCTTTGCGCGTGATTTCTCTTGTTTCTTCAAGTCCGGTGACGTAGCCGATGACTGTGTATGTCTCATCGATGCCGATGTCTGTGAGTGGTGTGATATTTTCGGCGTAGTTTACTTTCTTGTCGGTTTTTTTAATCTCGCTATGGTCTCCGATCTGGATTTCGGTTGCGCTGTCGTAGTTGTTCTCGCGGGTGTATCCGCCTTTGATTTCTATGCACTCGCCGACATCCAGGTTCTCTGTTGCCATGAAATCTGATAGGTCGTCCCATAGTACTACCCGGATCTTGCCAGTCTCATCCCCGATTGTGATGTTTCCGACGCGTCCTGTGCTGTCTGTTTTGTCTCTGCGTATGAAGGTGCGGACATCGCCGATGTGTAGCACCTGTCCAACCACGTTCACATCGGCGGTGTTGTATTCGGACTCGTGCAGGTCTGCAATTGAGTCCCACCGCTCAGTTACTTCGATTGTATTCACGGGTTCGACTACTTCGAGGTGCCCGGTTTTGCTGCCGACCGAGACCTCGACGCCACCGCCGTAGCCATCTCTTGCGTATCCGCTGACTTGCAGGTGTTGCCCTGCCTCGATCTCGCCTCTTTTCACGACATCGACGAGTTCGTCCCAGAGCGAAATCCGGAGTGTGCCGGTCTCGTCTCCGACCGTGATGTTCGCCACTCTGCCAGTCCCGCCGTCCTCGCGTGAGAACTCGCGCACGCCAGAGACCGAGACCACCTTGCAGGCGAAACTCACGTTGTCGCCGGGTTTTATGTCTTCTATTCGTATGGCGGGCGAATCCGCGCCGAGTTCCTGGGCAACCAGCAGGGCTGCGGTCTCTTCGTCGCATAACCCGCCCATCGTTGCGACTTTCTCTTCGATCTTCGCCTTGAAATCGTCGAGCGTGACACGACCGCCCAGGCGCTCATAAATATTTGTTATGTCCGTTGTTTCGCCCATAAGATCACATTTTCCATCGATACTCTTGTGGTCTTCTGGTACTACCGGTGTTGTATTATTGGTTTCTGTGCGGAAGGGCAAGTTTGGTTGGTGGCGGTTGGGTCCACTGCGGGATGGTTGCCGGCAATCGCACGCAACAGAAACTTTCATGTCTCTCCAGCCGACATGAGATCACAAGAATAACGGGAGATCACACATGGAAACGATTACCGCACGATACGATGCAAAATCCATAGAAAGCGAGATGCAGCAGGCATGGGATGAAAACGACACATACGGGCGTGTTCGAGACCTGCGAAAGGACGGGAAACAGTTTTTTTTTGTGGACGGTCCTCCATATACCACAGGACACATCCATCTTGGCACGGCGGGGAATAAGATCATCAAGGATGCGATTTTGCGGTACAGGTCCATGCGCGGCTATCATGTCATTGATCGCGCCGGATGGGATATGCATGGGCTTCCGATTGAGGTGAAAGTCGAAGAGAAACTGGGGTTTGAGACAAAAAAGGATATTGAAGAGTATGGGATTGATTCGTTCGTATCTACGTGTAAGGATTTTGCAGTGCAGAACATGACTGATATGACCTCTCAGTTCAAGCGTCTTGGCGTGTGGCTTGACTGGGACGATCCTTACATGACATTAAAACGTGAATACCTCGAATCTGTCTGGTGGACGCTCAAACAAGCCAGCGAAAAAAGCCTGCTCGAGAAAGGCATGCGTGTGGTGAACTGGTGCCCCCGGTGCGAGACCGCGATCGCTGATTCTGAGGTTGAATATGGCGACCGGACCGATTCATCGATTTATGTCAAGTTTCCGGTGGTCGGCGAGGAAGATACATTCATTGTCATCTGGACAACGACTCCATGGACGATTCCGGCAAATATTGCTGTGGCGGTGCATCCTGACTTTGAATACTCAAAGGTGCGGGCACACAAGGATGGTGTAAGCGAGGTATTGATTTTTGCGTCTGATCTGATTGATTCTGTGTTAAGAGCCGGCAAGTATCAGGATTATGAGCTTCTTGATGTCTGTTATGGAAGTGATTTAGTTGGAACTCAGTACAAACATCCGCTTGTTGATGTCGTGCCAAAACAGGCTGAGTTTGAGCACAAGGTGTTTCCGGCGGAGTTTGTGACTACTGAGAACACGGGATGTGTGCACATAGCGCCGGGTCACGGTGTGGATGACTTTGAACTTGGATTAGAGCACGGTCTTCCGGCTTTCTGCCCTGTAGGACCTGACGGGCGGTATACCATCGATGCAAGCATCTATGAAGGCATATATGTCAAGGACGCTGACAAGCAGGTCACCAACGATCTTGATGAGCGCGGGTGTCTGCTTGCAAGCGAAACGATTGTGCACCGGTACGGGCATTGCTGGCGGTGCAAGACGCCAATCATATATCTTGCGACCGAGCAGTGGTTTTTGAAGATTTCGCAGCTTAAAGAGCAGATGCTTGACGAGATCGCAAAGGTGAGCTGGTATCCTGCCTGGGCAGGGTCTGCAAGGTTCCGTGACTGGGTCGCAGGAGCCCGGGACTGGTGCATATCGCGGCAGCGGTACTGGGGCGTCCCGATCCCGATATGGGTCTGCGATTCGTGCGGGAAGTACGAGGTGATCGGGACTGGCGGTGAACTTAAAGCAAGGAGCGGCGTTGAGCTACCTGATCTGCACCGCCCGTGGGTTGATGAGGTCACCTTCGCATGTTCGTGTGGCGGGGAGTGCCGGCGTGTTGAGGACGTCTTTGATGTCTGGTTCGATTCTGCGGTCGCCTCGTGGGCAACGCTTGACTATCCGCACACCACTAGTGCGTTTGAGACGCTCTGGCCTCCTGATTTCATTGTGGAAGGGCATGACCAGACCCGCGGCTGGTTCTATTCGCAGCTTGGCGCGGGCATGGTTGCATTCGACCGGATACCGTACAAGAGCGTGCTCGTGCATGGTTTCACGCTGGACGAAAGCGGGAGCAAGATGTCAAAGAGCCTGGGCAACGTTGTAGCCCCGGCGACCGTGATCGAGGAGTTCGGGGCAGACACGCTTCGCATGTACACGCTCTCCTCAAATGCGCCGTGGGACGATCTGAAGTTCAACCGGGACGAGGTCGCAACCGTGCACCGTTCTTTAAACATTCTGTGGAACGTCTACAGGTTTCCGCTGCCGTACATGGTTCTTGACGGCTTTGACCCGGAAAACATCTCGTTTGAATCGATACGTGGTGCGCTCAGGCAGGAGGATCGGTGGATTCTGTCGAGGGCAAACTCGCTCATACGCGATGTTACGTCTGCGATGGATGAGTACAAACTGCATGTCGCGACTCGCGCAATCCTTGAATTCGTGCTCGAAGACCTCTCAAGATGGTATATCCAGTTGATCCGACCTCGCACATGGACCGAGGCGGACGATCCCGACAAACTGGCGGTTTACAGGGTTCTTTGCGATGTGTTCACAATTATCACGCGAATGACCGCCCCGTTCATGCCCTATCTGTCAGAGGCGATCTACCAGAACCTTGAGGGCGCGGGGGCAGGTGTGGGTGTGGGGGGGAAGCGCGAATCAGTCCATGCGTGTGACTGGCTCGCCCCCGCCGAAGACCTGATCGATCCTGAGCTTGAGACCGATATGGTGGAGGTCAGAAGGATTGTGGAGGCTGCCGCAAACGCCCGACAGAAGGTGAAGAGAAAGCTTCGGTGGGCGGTCAGGCGGATCGTGATAGCACCTGCCAACGAGGGAGTCGTGCGGGCGGTGGAATCGCTGAAAGACGTGCTTGCAGAGCAGACCAATGCGAATGAGATCGTTTTGCTCGGTGTTGGCGACGAATGGGGCGAACTCGGGATAGAGACTATCCCTGATATGGCGAAACTTGGTCCGGCATTCAAGAAGGACGCTGGAAAGGTGGCTGGTGCGATCAAAGGGGCTGATGCAAGAGCCGTTAAGGATGCGATCGGAAAGGCGGGCGAATGGACGTGCGATCTTGATGTTATCGGTAGTGCAGCCGGCGTTGTAACGATCACTGGCGAGATGGTTAATTTCCAGAGCATCGTTCCCGAATTTGCCGCTGATTCCGAATTTGCACACGGCATCGTGTATGTTGATGCCACACTCACGCCAGAGATTGAGGCAGACGGCTACGCGGCAGAGGCGATACGCCGGATCCAGGACATGCGAAAAGAGCTTGATCTGGAGGTTAATGACTGGATCAGGGTCACGCTGGGGGTCTCGGATACGCGGGTGAGTGATTTCTTAAACAGCATGGCGGCATTTGTTGCGGGTGAGGTCCGCGCGAGTGAAATGACGATCGGTGACATGCCTGCATCCGGCGACCTTGTGAAGGACTGGGATGTCGAGGGTGTTGAGATGCGGATCGGTGTGAGCATGGGCTTGCGCAGGGGTCAATAAAACCACCCACCGATAGGGGGCTCAAACACACACACAGGTACACACAATGCGCAAGTTCCCGGCTTTTCGGAAACAATATAGTATAGCACGAGAATACCTATAAAGCAGATGCAAATGGATGGAAAACGTGCGGGGCAGTACCGTTCTAAAATTGGATACATCATTGACAAGATGCACACCATCCCGGAAGATGTCGGCACTATGGACGATCTGTCTATTGATGGGGTGCTTTACCGGGTTCAGACCAGTATCGATGCTGCGGTGGATATGGTTGCGATGCTGGTGCACGATATGGGCATCAGTGTCGGCGACGATTATGAGAACATCGACCATCTTCTGGCAAAGAATGTGATTAACCGGGAACTCGCACAGAATATTAAGAAGTTGAACGGTATGAGAAACGCCGTCGTTCATAGATACGGGGCGGTTGACGTCGAACTGATATTTGAGAACATCGAAGAGATTAAAAGAATACTCTATGAATTCATAGAGATCATTGAGGTTGAACCGGATGCGGACTGCCCCTAATGCCAGCATTGATGCCAGGTCAGACCTTACGTTCCTGCGGGGCTATGAGGTTGTCGTCTTCGGATCGTACGCAAGCAAAACAGCGAATAATCGCTCTGATATCGATATTGCAGTGATAACCCGGACAAATGACCGGAGTAGGTGCATCAAGATCTGGAAAGGTCTGCTCGGGAGGGCTCCACCAGTTTATGACATCAGGGTATTCGAACTGCTCCCGCTGCAGATTAAAATCTCGGTTATCGAGAATTATGAGATGGTTTTCGGAAATCGCCTCGACCTATCTGAGTATTTCTACAGCTTCAGGAAGCTATGGCAGGATACAAAGCACAGAATCGAAGAGAACCGTTTTGGTAGCGCGAAAGAGCAGATCGAGGTGATCGAACGATACCTGCGTTCAATTTCCCGTGTATGAGTGTATAAGGATTATACCTCGTATAGCACGTCTATTCCCCGGTACATCTTTGCGATTTCATGATTTACGCGGAACAGCCTGGTTTTATCGGTTTTATGCCCGCATAATTGGTCGATGAACCAGAGAGCTTTCAGATGGTCTTCTGTGCTCAGTTTCCAGTCCGGCCTCTCCTCCGCAAATCCAAGACCGCTTGCATACGCAAGCAGATCGAGGCGCGCGGTTTCGCTGATCCATCCGATCTCAATATAATAATCAAGGATACTCGGCAGATTGTTGGGTCCGACCATCTTGAGCAGGAAGTCCAGAAGCTCCATAGCGATCTTGACCTGATCTGCCTCGTTTCCGACGGATTGCAGCTTCACATAAGCAGTCGGGGGCATGATCTCTACCTCGGCGACCCTGCCCCCGGCACTGCTGGCAGCGTCGACCACGTCAGCCCCGCCTGCTTCGGCATCCCCTGCTCTGGCGATGATGTCGCTAACATCCTCTGTCAGTGTCAGGGCGATCTCGTACATGTCATCGAAACCCTCATACAGACAATCGATACGCTCTGTGTTCGCAGCCAGACCCGTGATTTCCGATCTGTTGGTCTCAATTAACTCCCGCAGTTCATCCATTTTTCCGGAAAAATCGCTCTGCATCGAGATCAGTTCAGGCAGTGTCTGCTCGATCCGGGCTACTTTTTCGGTCACGCCGTTTGTCTTTGCCTCCACGGTCAGCATGGCTACGTTGGTTTTTGACAGTCCGGCTCCGAGCGTCTCCAGTTGTTGTTTAATGTCATCAATCTCTGATGATATCGCCTCTGGCACTACCATCCCCGTATCTGCCATGGGGGGCAGGTCACTGCCCTCTGCGTGTTCCGCGGACACCGGCATGTTATAGACTGCTTCGGTGAGCATCGAAAAGACACGCATGATCTCACCCATCTGCGCTTGCACCTCCAGAATATCTTTCCTGGCTGCACCGAATCCCTCACTGAGTTCCTGCTGTGACTGCACAAGGGCGCTTTGGGCAGCCTCCACCTCTGCTGCTTCTTGTGCGAATGGCGAATCGTATTCGGAGCCGTATCCGTTTTCACCCTCGATTACGTCATCTGACATCACAGGCTCTGCTGGGGGGGTTACTATCCGGCGGCGAAGCTCGCCAGTCCTCAGGATCCGTTTTAGAACCGATTGTAGTGCAGGCACTACGCGGTCTCTAACCCTTACGGCTACCGGAGTCGTTTCGCCCAATTTCGCCCTCCCCACTAATATACAATATTATAATGGCGCTTAATGGATTTAAACGCTTTGGTCTACGATTACATCCATCTCGGTCAGTTCTGTCCTGAGTTCTCCAAGTGTTGCAAGCCGCTCAGCACATGCATTGTGCTGGTGAATACTCTCCTCATTGATCTGCTTGATTGAGATCCGGGAATCGTCCGGAAGATGTGCGAATTGCTCCACAATCGAACGCGCCATCGCACGGACACAGTCCTCCACAAATCTCGGGTTCCGGTGTGCCGCATCGACTACCGCCGCCTCATCCGATCGCTTGAGCAGTTCAAATATCGTGGAACTCATCGAGTTCTCGATGAGATCGATCAGTTTCTCAAGCAAGACATCATACCGGTCGTGCACCTCGATGGAGATGGTTCCACGCCCGCGCTGGTTATGGGTCGCCATAGGCACCCTGCTCAGGAACTGTGCAATCGTGGCTTCCGGGATTTTGAGGTCAAGCATCTCATTTCTGGCACGATCCCGCATGATCTCCTGCGCACAAGGACACGCAGTCATCCCGAGAACCTCCGCACCCACCAGTTTCCTGACCGCAATGTCTCCGTCCCCATCCGATCTCGTGGCAACCGCCTCTGCAAAGATGTCAGCCACGCCCTGACATTTCATCTGCGTAATCGGTGTCTCCCGTTTAACCACGTACTCACTGTTCATCTGCACCTCGGCGCGAGACGCATACTCGTGCTTGGTAAGCAAGCGGCGTGCAACCACGCCACATAGTTCTTCTATCTCGTACACCGGTGCCTCAACCGCTTCCTCCAGGACCTCATCGATCGTCTCAAAGTTTCTTGAAAGGTTCGCGCCTTTGCGGTCGTACGGCAGGTCAACAAAGATGTTGAACCTTGCGATAAGCACGATCGGGCGCTTGCCCTCGCGTGCGATCTCAATCAGTTTCTTGACATCGGTGACACCGACACGCGTGAGGTTAATCGGTATCGCCGGGTGACTCGCCTGAACATCAGGTAGCTCGATCACAGGTAGTTTCATGACATTGTTCTCCGATGATAATTTTGTTGTGTGGTCTATGCGTCGATATATAAGCCTTGTGCCTGAATTGGATGTGTGACTTCCTCCCCGCTACAAGTAACGGGGCTTCCTGCTTCATTGCGGTTGCTCATGCAACCATCTCCACAGGCGTTAATTCCCCGCAGTCCGCGGGTACATGTTTGTTCAGGATGTTGATTGCGGCGTTGTGATCCCGGTCCATGACGCTGCCACAGTCCGGACATTTGTATGTCCTCTGTGAAAGTGGCATCGACTGGATGCAGCCGCAAACAGAGCATTGTTTTGATGTATTCCGTGGATTAACCAGTTCTACTGACCCAACCAGCTTCTTCCGCTTTGTAGGTCGTAAAATTGATTAACATATTCCAGGATGCATCGTGAATTGATCTTGCAAGATGATGGTTCTTGACCATGTTTTTGATCTGCAAGTCCTCAAATACAATCGTA
>JAYEGG010000158.1:0-3604 GCA_034658995.1 Methanobacteriota archaeon
GTCTCCTCATCCTTATCAAGCCATCCTGGTGGATATGTGCTATCGCGACTGCTGCTGGTTGAATCATGCTTGTCTTCCTGTGCTGGTGTACTTTCAGGTGGTTTTGTGTCTCGCTCTGTTGCAGCCGACATCTTTTCACGGTACGCGTCATACTCTTCAGGTGTCAGGAACGTGGAGATGAGTCCTGGTATGTACTCATCATCGAGAATCGGGTTTCCGCAGCAGTTGATACAGCAGCAGGGTCCGTATTCCCGCACCGATTCCACGTACTCGGAAATGAGCATCTCCCGGACCTCGTCTGACGGACTCCATCGCCCCTTGCGCATCGCTTCGATCATTCTGCCGAGCATGGACTGGTATGCGTAAGGATTACTCTCTCTGGCAGCCGCACCGATGTCGATGCCATACTGATCTCGGTATGCATCACCAATGTACACGTCATACACCTGCTGCCACATCGTATCAGTGATAAGATCGGGGCATGTAGCCTCCCAGCCCCAGAGGTACTCCAGAAACTTACTCAGCTCTCTTGGACCTGCATAGCCCTCACCCAGCATCCCCAGAATCCATTCCGGATTCAGGTATCTGGTCAGGAGTTCCCTGTGGAGCACTTCATGCAGCGATGATACGGTCGGGTCGCCGTCTATGTCACGGTTGTCAGTTACGTATATGTTATCGCTGTCAAAATCCTCTCCTGTGACTGCTTTGTATGCGCTCGCAAGCCCGCCCACGTACTGGAAGACATCGTCGTTGTCGATGAATCCGTACAGGTTTGAGTTGGTGTTATGCACAATCGCATCGATCTGTGCGATATTTAGCTCGAAGACATGCTCGCCGGGTATTCCCCAGACAAGGTCGCCATAGATATAGTGCATCCTGCTTTTGTAAACGTTTCCGATATCAGTGTTATTATCCCATGTCCCGCTTGCAGCAACCACAGAATCAAGATTCGGTCCGTAAGTACCGGGGGCTTCAAGGAATATCCGTGACACCGAGAGATAGGTTGCATTCTCTTCGAGTGCGGCTTTGGTATAATTTCCGGTCTCATTTAACTTATCGAATATTTCACGTGTGTTCTCCCCCACGTAGTTGGGGTATCCTCCGTCCTGTTCCGGGGTGGCATTCTCAGCAAGCCTGATTGCACGGTCGATGAGCTTTAATTTCTCAGGGAACAGATCACGGTGCAACCCTGATGGCACCACCATAACATCGATTCTCGGACGCTTAAGATCGCTTGCATTGATCAGTTCGACGTCGATCACTTTCCCAGTTTCAGGGTCCCACACCGGCTTTGCGCCAACCAGATGCAGGATCTCAGATTCGACAACACCCTGATCGGTCATCGCCCATGCCCAGAGTATGATCGCAAGTTTCCTTGGGTACTCGCCACCGTGGTCTGCCCGGTATCGCTCGATGAGAGCTTTTGACATATTCGTACCAACCTCCCACGCCTCCTTTGTCGGCACCCTATCCGGATTCATCGAGTAGAAGTTCCTTCCTGTCGGGATCACGTCAGAGTTTCGTATCGGATCATCGGCTGGAGATGGCGGGATGTATCCACCATCAAATCCTTCGAGTGTCCGGTTAACCTCGATATCGCACGCTGAGATGTTGTCTGCAAATCCGATCGCACGATTCAGGTATTTGGTAAGTTCGTCGCTCGATTGGTTGTTGAGCAGCATCTTCTGCGCTTCTGTGACATTCGTGCCATTGAAAACCTCCTCAAGTAGCTGCATGGTGCGGTTATCAAGTCTCGATTCGTTTTCGATCTGCATGGGATCAGGATAACCCTCGTATCCGATCATGCGTGCAACCTCTTGCTTGTACCCGTCGCGGAGCATAGAGATGATGAGGGATACTCCGGGCTTGCCCTCAGGTGGTTCGCCAAACGTATGCAGCCCGTAAGGCATGAACTCGGTCTTCAGATCATAGAGGTACTCTGCAAGTTCCACAGCGAAATCATCGAATGTGGCATTATTCATCGTGGTCAGGTTGACCCTGAGGGTCTCGTTGAGGTGCAGTTCATTGCATTCCGATATGATCGTGTTCTTATACTCTTCCCTGACATCCCCATCAACACCATCAGCCATATAAAGCGATACGGTCTCTAAAAGGCTGGTCAGATTCCCGTACAGCCCCGCAGCAACGATCGGAGGTGTCAGATGCGTGATCATCGTTGCGCTACCCCGCCGCTTCGCCTGCGTGCCCTCCGCGATGTTATCCACGATGTAAGGATATATCACAGGCAGGTCCTGGATCAGGATCGCGGGCCAACAATCATCAGCAGATAAGCCAGACTCCTTTCCGGGAAGCCACTCCTGAGTGCCGTGCTTTCCAAAGTGCAGGATCGCATCAGCACCAAACCCGCCGGACTTCCGCTCCTGCTTAAGCCAGAGATAAAATGCGATGTACTGGTGGTGCGGCGGGATGTCCTTGTTATGGTACAGCACTGTGTTGTTCTGTAGCCAGCCCCGCGTTGGCTGGGGTGTTAAGATGATGTTTCCGAAGGAGAGTTTCGGGATCACAAAATACTTTTCTCCGGTCGTCTCGTTCTCCCATGTCATGATCTCTCCCGGCGGCTCGCCCCACCGCTTGTTCACCTCTTCCTGCCGCTCATCCGCAAGTTCACCGAACCATCCGAGATATGTTTCGACAGGGATCAGGGTTGCTGTTCCGGACGCAACGAGTCGTTTAAGTTCGCCGGGCGCCCATGACCCGATGTTTGTGCCGTTTAGTGTCATCATCCTGACAAGCTCGGTCTCGTTCGGGATCTCACCTTCGACCGTGTAGCCTGACCGGTTCATGGCGTTTAAGATATTCTGGAGACTGGGCGGGACGTTCACATACGTTGCGCCAAGGTTGTCCTTGCCACCGCCATGATTGTAATAGATCATCGCGATCCTCTTCTCCTCATTCGGGGTGTGAGTGCTGTTCAGATGCGCCCAGCCGATAGCACGGTCGCAGGTCCAGTTGATCTGCTCATCGATCGGCTGGTACTCATGATCCGATTCGTTCTTCCCGGCAATCACGATCGGATCAATGATGCCGTCAAGTTCAGGCATTCCGACCTGAAAGCCCATGTCCATGATCGAGATTCCGTGGCTCGTCTCGTTTCGCCATTCCCCCGGAGCCATGTAGTACGGCCGGACCGCCCGCATCACAGGCACATTCAGGGTCTCAAGATCCGCGACCCCCTGATCAGGATCGCCATAGTTGATCCGGAATGACTTTGTGCAGATGATTGTATCCGGAATCGTCTCGTTGTTTACGATATAGAATTTTTTCAGATCGTCAGTTCCTGTAAATGCAGTTGAGATGACGTTCACCCCATATTGTTCCAGTGTGTAGATGAGTCTCTTTACATCAGGCGATCTTGTGGATTCATACCAGTTTGCGATGCCTATCGTCAGGCGGTCAGGATCATACTGATAATAGGTGCAGTTGTTGGCATACCACTCAAGATATGATGGTGTATCAAAAAACAGTTCAGGGGTGGCAGGATGATGGATGTATACCTTTGGGACCGGGACTGGGTATTTTATGTCACCGATCAAGCCGCAGAAATTAACCTCAAGATACGTTAGCAGCCGCGCGATATTCTCCC
>JAYEGG010000159.1:0-3600 GCA_034658995.1 Methanobacteriota archaeon
CTTGAGCGGTCCCCAGCCGTACCACTGTTCATGATCTGCGTTTGCATGAAACGCGCTCTGGAAACAACGCATCCGGTACTCCATCCACATAACCCAGAGATCCGCCTCAATCGTGTGTGACTGATCATAGAACCTCAGAACATCAGGATATGGATATGACGGAAGTTCGTCGATGTAATCCGGCTCTGGGAGGATGCCGTCGCGGTGTAGTGCTGCAACGATCTCGACTGACTCTGCGTAGATTCGGTCAGCTTCACGGAGCATCCGGTCACCCTCTTCAAGCGAGATTCTTGCGAACTTCTCAGAATGGCAGTCGCCGCATACCGCGATCATCTCCTCCCGGGGCGCGTTCCACTCATCCATCGTGAGTCTTGCAAGCTTTGCGGGACCTATGAGATCGAACCGTGCTGTCGGATTTCCGTTGGCATCAAGCACACCGAATGACTTAAGGACCGTTGCCCGATCGTCAGCCCACTCCTTATCAGGCTCCTCGACCCTGACGCCAAGGAATCCCCATGAGGTGATGACCGCGTGGTCTCCGTCACTTATATGGCACATCTGGCACGTGGGCGCCGTGTAACTCGCTTTCGCTTCGGAGATGGGCGCGTTCCAGTCCCAGTCGTCGCCCTCGGTCAGATATATCGAACCGTGCTTCGAGGTTGAGTACATCTCCCACTGGGCGTGGTCGAAGCCCTGATGGCAAGTCATGCACGCTTCTGGTCTTCTTGCTTCAGCTACTGAGAAGCTGTGTCTCGTATGGCAGTTGTCACAGCCAACCACGCCGTAGTGGTACTCATCCCAGCCAGTCTCGTCCTTCGCCCCGATCTTGTGGCAGCCTCCGCAGCCCTTCTGACCTTCTATCAGTTCTTTTGGCTGGTCTTTCGTCGTCGGCATCGCAAACATCGCAGTCCACGCAAGGCTGTGCTTTCCTTCCATATACTGTGCGTCCTGAGTAGCATGACACGCACCACACGTCTCGTGTGTCGGCATCTTTACCTTATCAACGGTATCAGCCGAACCGTGTGCAAACCCATGGCAGTCCGAGCAATCAATGTTTTCACCCATCGCACCACTCTTAAAATCCTCAACGATCTCGGGAGTGATGCCGCTGTGACAGTCTATACAGATCGACGCTGCTCCCGACCCCACCAGAAATGGGGTCAGGAGCATCAGAACCAGCAATACAAAAAATCTCTTCATAGTCCTGAATCCTGTTGTGTGCGTTTGTTGTTATCATTTCTGTTCGAGAACACTCACATCCGGATTCTTCTCACCATACTTCCCGGCAAGTTCCGCAAGCACCTCGCCCCTTGACTTTCCTTCATTCTCAAGCTTCTTTATCAGCTGATATGCGGCGAAGAGCGGCGAAGGTCCTATCTCTGACGCAAAGTTGCCGACACCCTGGTTCCAGACAAAGAGCGAGAAGAGTTCGTCTAGCTCCGCAACAGTGACGCCCGCGTAGTATGCCTTCACAAGTTCTCGGGTTGCCTGGCGAATGCGACCAGCGCCAACCGCATTTGCGAGCGAGAGCAGGTATTTGGTCTTCTGGTCGATTGCGGCGTCTTCTTTCTTCCAGATGAGTTGCCAGAACTGCGACACAATCTTGCCGAGTTCTTTGTCGGTTTTACCAAGATTGGCGAGAGCTGCAGGGTGCAGCGGGACATTCATCGCGCCGACGGCAGTCTTCTCTTCTGCCCGGTAAAAGTACGCTCGGTATTCAGTATCAGATATCTTCTCTGTGAGATATTCAAAGCCAAGGTCTGCCATAGTAGAATATAGCGGGAATGGCTCGAAACCCTGGACCACACAGATTCCACTGCCAGCCGCCACAACTTCTGCTTTCGTAAGAATCGTAGACAGGAAATTGCCTTTAAGCCCTCTACCATCTATTACTTCGAATGATTCCTTATTATCCGCCCATTCTTTGGTCATGGTATTACCACCTTCATGCGTAAACCTTATAATTGTTTACTGCTATAGTGATGTGTATTGCGAGTATATAACATTATGGTGCGAAAACCGCCTATAAATTCCGGAAAAAGTACGAAAATCGATAATGGGATAAGCAAATGATTGACGAAAGAGACATGTTGATAATAGGTATGCTTCGTGAGAACGCACGCACACCACACACTGAGATTGCTGCACGACTCGGTGTCGGCGAATCCACGATACGAAACCGTGTGCGGACGCTCGAGGAAGAGGGGATCATCATGCAGTACACAGTCGTAACCGATCCGGCAAAGCTTGGGTACAATTCGGTTGCCCTTGTCGGAATTGATGTCGAGCCCTCGCATCTTCTCGATGTTGCACTATATTTGAGCGAGTTTCCCGAGGTGAAATTCGTTGCGACCTCGGCAGGAGATCACATGATCATGACCGAAGTGTGGCTTGCGGATGGGGGTGCGCTCAGGACATTCATCGCGGAGAAGATCAAGAAGCTGGATGGTGTGCAGAGTGTGTCACCGACTGTGATCATGGATAACTGGAAGGTGCGCAGCGGGTATCTGCTACCGTGAATGTGACTTAAGAGATATGATATTATGGAAAAAGAAATAAAAATATGGCACGATAAAGAAGGAGATTGCCATGAAGTTATCTTTGATCGGAAAGCCGGGTACTTCAAGGAGACTGCGAACGATTCCGTGATGAAAAAAGTTGGCGTTGCGGGAAACATCATCGGGTTTTTCATCCTGAATGTGAGTATGCTCAAAGGGCAAAAACCGCTTTCGGTCGGTATCGCAGGTTACATCGCCTGACCGGCTGGTCTCACGCCTCAAACAATGACTATAATAACAACAGACATCCTTTTGGGACCTATGTGTGCATTAGATGATCGAGGGAGGTGGTAACAGTTGCCAGACAACGGTTTCGGTTTAACGTGGCAATTTGCCAGATATCTCGAATTGTTTGACCTGATAGACCCCAAAGATCATGTTCCTGATTTGTCCCCGCCTCAATCCTTTTGCTATACGGACGAACCGTGGGGCTGCGTATGAAATTACTGATCCTTTACGGAGGAACCTTCGGGGAACGAGTGATACGAAACCTTGTGAACGACTCCGAATTCTGCAAATCCTGTGACCCGCTCTGCACACACTGCAAGTATGGGCGGTATTGCTACGCAGAAAGCATCATTGGCACGATCAAATTCCCTGCGCCAGAGACGCTGCCAGACTTTATCGACGATCCTGATCCCTACATCCCTACGCTGCCATCAGCAGACATCATGATCGCAACAGAGATTCATCCCGACATACTGATGGAACTGCCCACCCGGCTGAATGACGCTGGAATCAAAGGCTTGATCGTTCCGGTCGAGCAGTCAAGAGAGGTCTCTCCAGGGCTTGCGAAACAGATAGGAGAGCGGTGCAGCGATCTCGGGATCGAATCCGCGTTTCCAAAGCCGTTCTGCTCGCTTAACCGGGAAGAAGGAATCATCGGAAGATTTGTTTCTGAGTTTAAGATTGGAATCCCGGTTCTTAAGATCAGTGTTGCAAACGAGGTTATTTCAGCAGTCACGGTCAAGCAGAGCGCACCCTGTGGATCAACATGGTTTGTTGCGAAGAAACTGGTCGGAGCACCTGTAAGCTCACAGGA
>JAYEGG010000160.1:0-9735 GCA_034658995.1 Methanobacteriota archaeon
TATCCGCGGTTCATTATATTTTCAACTGACAGGAAACTCTGCAAAACCGATATCGAGTGGCTGAATAGATGATCAATATGATAGAGCTCCTGGGTTCGCTATCACGGAAGATACCAGAGAGCCAAAATAACAACTCTCTGCGTACCTCTGCGTCCTCTGCGGTTTAATATTCCATACCATAACCGGAGCCTCCTGAAGTGTGAAAAAGTGCTTGTAACTCGAATTACCAAAGAGCCAAAAGTATATCGCCAGCCCCCACCCGGGAGGGCATTTCTCACTCGCAAACTTTTCACCAAACTTTTCACAAAAGTTTGATCAAAAACTGACTTCCGACCCGGGAGGGCAGTTTTTACTCGATTTTTTGTGAAAAAATCGTAGAACACTTGCGTGATCTGACCGCCTCATCAGAGACATGGCTTTAAATGAAATGTGCGCATAATCTATAGTGCGAGGGAAGTAATTTAGTCGCGAGGGCTTGATGATGTGGGGGGTACAAAATCCGACATATGGTAGAGGGTATCTGCGAAAGTCGTGCAGCTTCTACTTAACTGACGCTTTATCCGGGCACCTTATGCTCGATGCGGCAAAGCCGCCCACCGGGATTGGGGGTTTGCAGCAGTGATCCGCATGCAGTCAGGATCCGAAGACCTCGGGGGTATGCCGCATGTCAATGTCCTGTTGATTGAGGATAATCCGGGTGATGCCCGATTGATCCGGGAGATGCTGGCAGATTCTAAGGGCGCGGTCTTTAGCATTGAGCTTGCTGATCGGCTCTCGACCGGGCTTGCCCACCTTGCTGGTGGCAATGGCGACTTTGACGTGGTCCTGCTTGATCTCTCGCTGCCGGACAGCAGTGGGATTGACACGTTTGTCCGCACCGGAGCGCAGGCGCAAAACATGCCGATTGTGGTGCTGACCGGTCTTTATGACACAGAGCTTGCTATTCTGGCTGTACAGAAGGGCGCGCAGGACTATCTGGTTAAGGGGCAGGTTAACAGCGAGATCATGGCGCGTGCCATTCGCTACGCAATCGAGCGCAATAGGGCTGAGGCGCATATCAAGCATTTAAACAGCGTCCTTAAGGCGATCAGAAATGTCAACCAGCTGATTGTGACTGAGACCGAGAGAGACAGTCTCCTCCGGAAATCATGCGATGCCCTTGTGGATGCACGGGGCTATGATGCGGTGTGGCTTGGATACCTGGATGATGGTGAAAAGTTTGCCACAGTCGTTGGTTCGGGGTTTCCGGATGATGTCTCACGCCTCCGGAGACATGTGCTCGATGGTGATTATCCTCCTTGCATCAGGGACGCGCTCGCTATGAAAGAGACGGTCCATGCCAGGAACAAGTTAAGAGAGTGCGGAGACTGTTTCTTTGATGGCGCATGTCTTGGAAAGGAGGCGGTGATTGCCCGTGTTGAACATGCATACAGGTTCTACGGACTGCTTGTCGTATTACTTGCGCCCGGTGTTGCAGTGGATGATGAGGAGAATAGGCTCCTTTCGGAAGTAGCTTCTGATATAGGAATCGCTTTTCATAACCGTGAGGTGAAGGAGGCACGGGGGAAAGCGGAGGACGCGCTCAAGGAGAGTGATGCGCGATTGCGGCTGGTTGTGGAGAATATGCCGGTCATGCTGGATGCATTTGATGATAAAGGGAATATTGTAACATGGAATTCCGAATGCGAAAAAGTGACCGGTTTTAACTCGAGGGAAATTATTAATAACCCCGGAGCTGCCAAGATACTTTACCCTGATCAGGATTATGAGAACTATATCCACTCAACGATCGGGGAGTACGGGGGCAACTTCCGGAATCTGGAATGGGGCATTACCTGCAAAGACGGCAGTGTCAAGACGATATTATGGTCTAATATATCCGAGAAATATCCCATACCTGGCTGGCATTCGTGGGCGATCGGGTTTGACATCACAGAGCGCAGGAAGGCAGAAGAACTGATCAAGCGATCGCTTCAGGAAAAGGAAGTGCTCCTGAGGGAGATTCATCATCGCGTAAAGAACAATCTTCAGGTCGTGTCGAGTCTGCTCAATATGCAGGCGCGGGTCGCCAGCGATCCGGACACGGTCAATGCGCTTTTAGAGTCTTATGACCGGATAAATGCGATGGCGCTCATCCACACCCAGTTGTACGAGAGCGTGAACCTATCAGCGATCAATATGAACAATTTCGTGGGTCGGCTGATGGGGCAGTTGTTCCGGAGCCGTCAGGTCGATGGTGCAAGAATCATGTATGCGACCCACATCACCGACCAGCCTCTTCCAATATCAATCGCGCTCCCCATGGGATTAGTCATCAATGAACTGCTGACAAACGCCCTGAAACACGCGTTTCGCGAGGGATGTGCTGGAACGGTTGAGGTCATGCTCATCATAGCTGATGGGGGTGATGATACCAGCACGGTTCGTCTGACAGTCCGCGACAACGGCGTCGGAGTGCCCGAAGGATTCAATATAAATGAGGGCAAAACATTAGGACTGAGGTTGGTGAAGATTCTGGTTGAGGATCAGTTACAGGGAACACTTGACGTTATTCGTGACCGGGGCACGACATTCGACATAGAATTTGGGATAGGGAAATAATAGCCAAAGGGGGTTTACATGGAACATGCTAACATATTGATCGTTGAAGATGAAGCCATCGTAGCAGAAGACCTGAGGATGACGGTTACGGATCTCGGGTATACGGTGGTGGGACGCGGGAGCAGTGCAGATGAGGCTGTAGCAAAGACGTTTAAGCTCAAACCGGATCTAATACTTATGGATATAGTCCTGAAAGGTGATAAAACCGGTATAGATGCTTCTTGTGAAATAAAAGAGAGAATGGATATCCCGATCATATTTTTAACCGCTTACTCGGACATTGAACTGATAGATAAAGCCCTGACTGCCAAGCCACATGCATACATCGTCAAACCGTTCCAGGCAAAGCAGCTCCTTGCATCCATCGAGATGGCGCTGTACAAGAACCGGATGGAGCGGCAGCTCAGGGAGGCTAAAGAATGGATTGCAACAACACTCGATAGCATTGGCGATGCGGTGATCGCAACTGACACAGAGGGCATTATACAATTCATGAACCCGGTTGCCGAGACCCTGACTGGCTGGGATGAGGGCGATGCTGTAGGGAAACACTTTGAGGACGTTTTTAATGCTGTGCATGAGGAAACTGGCATATCGATAGAGAGTCCGGTGGCAAAGGTGCTCAAGGAAGGTTCTGTTGCCAAGCTTGCAGACTCCACGATCCTGATAGCCAGGGACGGACTGGAACTGCCGATCGATGACAGCAGTGCGCCGATCAGGGATCATAATGGGGACATTACCGGTGTAGTTCTGGTTTTCCACGACATCGCAGAGCGGAGGCGGGCAGAATCGGCTTTACGGGCAAGCGAGCAGTTTAACTCGAGTATGTTGACCAATTCTCCAAACCCTGTGCTGGTCACCAACCCTGATTCATCAGTACGGTACGCAAATCCTGCGCTCGAAGAGCTGACCGGCTTTTCTGCTGCCGAACTAATCGGCGTCAAGGCGCCCTATCCATGGTGGACCCGGGAGATGAGGGCAAGTATGGCGCAGGGGGTGGGGACGGCGATGGGGCTGGAAATGCAGAGCCATGAAATGCCTGATGGTGCCGTGGTTGTGGCTACGGGGGACAAAACATCGATGGCTGAGGAGTTTTTTTGCAAGAAGAACGGAGAGCGGTTCTGGGTAGAGGTAACCTCGACGCCGGTTACGAGTAACGGGATGACCCGGTATCATCTCTCAAACTGGGTTGATATCACAGAGCGCAAGGCTGCTGAGGCAAAGATCAATAAACTTAATGAAGAACTGGAGCATCGGGTGGAGCAGAGAACCCTTGAATTGAAATGCACCCATGACCAGTTAGAAGTTACTCGAGGGCAGTTTTATCAGGCGCAGAAGATGGAATCGCTCGGGATACTTGCGGGTGGGATCGCACATGATTTCAACAACCTTCTGACCGTCATTCTTGGCAACCTCTCACTTGCAAAGCTGATGCCTGATAACAGGGCTAAAACACTTGATATACTGGCAGAGTCAGAAAAAGCGTCATTGCAGGCGAAAAAGCTGACTCAGCAGTTGCTCACATTCTCAAAAGGGGGGGCGCCTGTCAAAACGCCGGTTCCGATCAAAAAGATAATAAGTGACTCGGCAGACTTTGCCATGCGGGGATCCAATGTCAAGAGCGAGATCTCGATACCGGATGACCTCTGGCATGTGGAGGTCGATGAGGGGCAGATCAACCAGGTCATCAGCAACATGGTCATCAATGCAACCCAGGCGATGCCTGACGGCGGGACGGTCCGGGTGCAGTGCGAGAATGCCGTCATCGAATCGGGCACGGCTCTACCACTCAATCCAGGGAGGTATGTGCGGATATCAATCAATGACCACGGGACCGGGATATCCGAAGAACACGCCCACAAGATATTTGATCCGTTCTTCACCACCAAGCCAAAAGGAAGTGGTCTCGGGCTTGCAACCGCATACACCATCGTCAAGAGACATAGCGGACACATCGGCGTAGACTCAGAGGTTGGTAGCGGAACCACGTTCAACATCCATCTGCCCGCATGCAAGAACGGCGCTTCAGGAGATACCATTATGGAAGAAAAACACGAAAAACAGATTTCTGTCGATAGTTCCAGCGAGACACAGAGAATTCTGGTGATGGACGACGAAACTGACATCAGAAACCTTGTCGGCGATGTTCTCACCCATTTCGGGCATAATGTGGCGTTTGCAAGCGATGGTGCCGCGGCAATCAAGCTATACCGGAGTGCCATGGACGCAGGGCAGTCGTTTGACGTGGTCATCATGGACCTGACAATACCCGGAGGAGTGGGGGGCAAGGAAGCAATCAAAGAACTCCAGGAGATGGATCCGGAGGTCCGGGCGATTGTTTCGAGCGGTTATTCAAACGATCCGATAATGGCGGACTTTAAGAGCTACGGATTCAAGGGCGTCGTAGCCAAGCCTTATGAGATCAGGGAACTGGTGGAGACACTGAACCAGGTGATTGCAGGGGACTGACAGCAGGGAGTCAGGATACCTACCTGGCATACGCGAATTCGAGAGCCCCCCCCCCGGGTTTTTGGCTCTCTAATATCTCTCGAAGATGTTCAAACGACTTTTCACTGAACGTTCCGATCACGTCCCCATCAGGGAATCTGGCGATGCGGCGTCAGGCTCTGCAGTATCGCAGCACCCCGCACTCACCAGAAACCTCTTTGCCCCACTTAACACCACACCCCCGGGTTCCAGAAACTCCCTACGCAAGGATATTTAACGCCTCATCGACACTGATATTGTCATGCACGATTGAGGAGATTGCGCGGGTCATCCGAACAGGATTGTCTGCCTGAAACACGTTCCTGCCAGCCGCCGCACCAGCAGCACCCGCTTTTATCGCGTCGCGGATCACCTCTAAAAATTCCCGGTCAGTGTTTGTCTTCGGTCCTCCTGCGATCACCACTGGCACAGGGCAGCCATCAACGACTGTTCTGAACGATTCGGGATCGCCGGTGTAGTTGGTCTTGATGATGTCAGCCCCAAGTTCGGCGCCAGCCCGGGCTGCAAGTGCGACCACGGCTGGATCGTGCTGGTTGGGTATACTGCGACCCCGCGGATACATCATCGCCACAAGCGGCATTCCCCAGTAATCACAGTCGTCCGCGACAGCGCCAAGATATTCAAGCTGGTCTGATTCGGTGTCAGAACCAACATTGATGTGTACGCTCACAGCGTCCGCACCAAGCCGGATTGCCTCCTCGACTGTGCATACCCGCACCTTGTTGTTCGGATCAGGTCCAAGCGACGTGGACGCACTCATGTGAACGATTAATCCGATGTCGTGCCCATATCCACGGTGCCCGTGCGCAACCATCCCTTTCTGCACCAGAACCGCATCTGCGCCGCCCTCAGCAGCTTTATTTATGGAGTCTCCGATATTTGCAAGCCCGTTTATCGGACCTTCCGATACTCCGTGGTCCATCGGGAGGATCAGAGTCTTTCCACTCTTCCTATCGATGATCCGTTCGATCCGTATCTTCTTTCCTATTTCAGACATGATTTCACCGTTCTGAATCGCATGTGTGATATTTACCACGGCAGGGCATTAATAAGTATTGCCTGACCCCGGGTGGTGATATATATTATGGCGCACAATTAGAACCCATGAAATGGCTTACGTTGTTTGTAATTGTATGTGCGTTGCTCGTGGCGCCGGGCGCAGGTGCCGAAGGACTGTACCACACAGATTCCCCCGCACTCACTACGAGCATGTCACAGCAGATCCCGTATCCTGCGCACCCGGGCGAGGAGCTGACGCTTGTCATCAAAACCACAAACAGTGGGGACGAACCCGCGAAGAACATCATCTGGCATCTGGACGTGAAAGAGCCGTTTGAACTGAAGGAGACTGGTAAAGCCACGCAGACCCTTTCCGAACTCAGGTGTGGCGAGACCGCGAACACCGAGTATCACCTGACCGTCGATCCCGATGCAAGGTCTGGCGAGTACATAATCGATCTTAATATCACTTACAGCGGAGAGTTTGACCGCACACACCTCACCACGAAGAGCGAGGTGGAACTCACAGTCGTGGTGCAGGGGTCCCCGGATCTCGTGCTCCTGAGTGCCGATATACCGGAAGCAGCCACCAAATCAGAGTTCGATGCGAAGTTTTCGATTAAGAATGTTGGAACCGGACCTGCAAAGAATGTGAAAGTCTTTTTTGCGAACCAGACCAGTATTCTCCCGAAGCGATCGATCTGCTACATCGATACAATAGCACCGGGGGAGACCGCGGTTGTCGAGTCGGGTTTCTTTGTTGACACCACAACGCTATCCCAGCATCCGCTGCCAATAACGATCCGGTACGATGATGAAGTGCATGAAACGCAGCCAGCCCAGTCGTATTCGGTGCTTGTTCCTGTTGTAAGCGGAAACACGCTCTTTGTCTACCTTGATTCCCAGGATAAGCTTACACCGGACACGGTTGGCGAGGTCACGATCGGCATTGCAAACCGCGGGCTTGCGCGGGCAAAACATGTTAGCCTCACGATCTCTGACGGGGCTCAATTCGAGCTGATCGATACGAGCATCCGGTACATCGGCGACATCGAGAGCGATGACTACGACACCGTGGATTTCACAATCCTTCCGGACGCGGGTTGTGACGGCATCTCGGTTGAGGTGGATTATGCGGATGATTACGGAAACCAGTACAGCATGACATCTGACGTGCCAATAAAAGTCTATAGTCCGGAGGAGATGCGCGCGATTGCGCCGCAGGCTGGTGGAAGTACGGGCATGGTTGTTGGAGCCGTCATAATAATACTCCTGTTCGTCTTAAGAAAGCGCATCAAAAGGATCATATCCCGATGAAACTCCTGGATTACTTCCGGTTTTGCGTAAGAGGCATAGTGCAGCGTAAAACCCGGAGCTGGCTCACAATCATCGGAATAGTGATCGGGATCATGGCGATCGTGGGCTTGATCTCGATCGGGGTCGGGATGCAGGTCTACATGAACGAGCAGATCGGGAAGATGGGCGTGAACAAGATCATAATAATGCCGATGCCACCCGGGGGTGGTTTTGGTCCGGCTGCCGCATCGACATACTTCACAGACCGGGACGCAAAGGCTGTTGAGAAGGTGCGCGGGGTCGATACAAACTGCTACATGGTCTACCGGACCTCAATCATAACCTACAAGAATATCGATGCGGTGGCACCGGTTGTCGGCATGGTGCCGTCGGTTGCTGAGGATGCGTATTACGATGTTCAAGGGTATGAACTCGGATCCGGAAGGGATCTGGTGGATAAGGATACCCACAAGATAACGATTGGGTACTGGGTTGCGCGTAAAACCTTTAAAGTCGGGGATAGCTACAAAGAGGTCAAGATAGGCGACAAGATCGAGATCAAGGATCAGGGATTCAAGGTCATCGGGATCATGAAGGAGATCGGGAACCAGGACGATGATATGACGATTGCTATGAGCCTTGATGATGCGGAGCAGCTCTTTGACGTGAACGGTGAATACGACTTCTTCTTCGTGAAGATAAAGGAGGGCGCGGATCCTGAGGATGTTGCAGAACGCATCCAGGATCGGCTTGAGAAATTGCGGGGCGAGGAGGATTTCACGGTCATGACAGCGGCACAACTCTCAGAGACCGTTGGTGGACTACTTTCAGCAGTCTCAGCAGTCCTGATCGGTATCGGCGCAATCTCACTTCTTGTTGGAGGTGTCGGGATCATGAACACGATGTACACCTCGGTTACTGAGCGGACGCGTGAGATCGGGATCTACAAAGCACTCGGAGCAGAGAACAACACAATCCTCGGACTTTTCCTCGTTGAATCCGGTCTGATCGGTGTCTTCGGAGGTTTGATCGGGATCGTGCTCGGGTTCGGGATGGCGATCTTAATAGAGCTGATCGGGAAGGAGATGGGAGTTGGTCTCCTGCACGCGTGGATCTCGTGGGAGCTTACGTTATTTGCGCTTCTCTTCTCATTTGGAATCGGGGTTCTCGCAGGATTCCTGCCCGCCCGGTCTGCTGCAAAGATGAATCCGGTGGACGCGCTCAGGCACGAGTGAGGGGATGTGTTATAACCAGAGAATGGCAATATCAATTCGGCGACAGCACCTTTGCAACGATCATCCAGCGGTCGCAGGCGGTGGATTTGACGCGCTGGCAGGACTTAAGATAAAACCGGATGTACTGATTCATGCGACGCAGCTAAGGTTGCCTGCATGAAAGGAATGAAACCGATGAAATCGATCATTTTCCGGATCGACGATGACTCCGAAGGCGGATACAATGCACAGGCGCCGGGATATTTGATCTTCACGGAAAGGCGAAACAATGGAAGAACTGAAGGCGAATATGAACAAAATAAACAAACTTGAAGTACCCATTTCACCAAGCAACGACAAGTACAATTATATTGGAAATTATTTGAATATACGATTTTGCAGAGCTTGATAAAATGCGACAGGTAGCCGAACAGCAATTAAAAGCGATAGAAGCACTTCCAGGAGCACTATTGCGAGAAGTATTTGATTTTGAAGACTACTTGAAGCACAAACAACAGAGGCATCAGTAAATGATAACAGATAAAGACAAAGATACGATCATACAGTGCGCTAAAATATGTGATGTCGAATCGGTCATCCTATTCGGCGCCTCAATGAGAGACGACATCGAATCCAATGATATCGACATCGGGGTGAAGGGAATCAAAACCCGGCTATTCTTCAAATTCTATGCCGAGTTATTCAAAAAGTTACCAAAGCCGGTTGATCTCGTTGATCTATCCCGAAAGTCGTTATTTTAGTGACCTTGTAGAAGAGACCGGGGTACGGATTTATGGATGAACTGCGTAAACAGATCCGTGCAGAGGGGGAGAATGCTGAGATTGCGCCTGGTAATCTAAAACAGACTATTGAAAGAGAGGAAAAACCGTTATCGAACTGGCAGCGATCGGCATGTTTCTTCACAATATCCATAAAGCTGACATGTCTCGATTGAGGCTATCAATGGGAATAAGTACGATCTGAAGACTTAAAGTATTATGAGATGAAACCGATCAAAGATTTACCTGAATTCAGCCGCCCGAGAGAGAAGATGAATGAGAAGGGTGTTGAAGCCTTATCGGATGATGAGTTAGTCGCAGCAATCATTGGCAGCGGT
>JAYEGG010000160.1:9835-14258 GCA_034658995.1 Methanobacteriota archaeon
AAAGTATTATGAGATGAAACCGATCAAAGATTTACCTGAATTCAGCCGCCCGAGAGAGAAGATGAATGAGAAGGGTGTTGAAGCCTTATCGGATGATGAGTTAGTCGCAGCAATCATTGGCAGCGGTGGCAGTGGTAGTGAAGGGCGGGATGTGCGATCTCTCTCCCATAAGGTCGCTAAATCGATAAAAGAAAAAAAGGGCGATCTGTCGTTAGAAGAGCTCACAAAGGTTAAAGGCATCGGGCTTGCGAAAGCATCGCAGATTTTAGCTGGTTTCGAGCTTGCAAGAAGGCATATCGTGAATGAAACAATCAAGATAAATAAAGCTGAGGATGTGTTGCCCTCGATTAACTGGATAACCAATAAACAGCAGGAATATTTTATTTGCATCTCTCTTAACGGTGCCAATGAAGTTATCGAGAATAGAACCGTGACGGTGGGGTTGCTGGACCGGAGTCAGGTGCACCCGCGCGAGGTTTTTGCCGACGTGATCACTGACCGAGCAGCCTCTGTAATCTTTGCTCACAATCATCCTTCCGGTGCGCTTGAACCCAGCAACAGCGATCTGAAGATCCAGGAGCAGTTGACAGAAGCTGGCAGGATTCTGGGGATCAAAGTGCTTGACCACATCATTGTTTCCAAAAAAGGTTATTATAGTTTTCAGGAGAATGGTTTGGTTCATTGACTGTCAGATAGGGGAGTTACCGGATGCACCTCTGATTATAGTTGCCTGAAAGCCCGGGGGCACCACTCTTGCCCATAGTGATAAATCATCTCTCGCACAATTTGTTAACCAGATGGCAAAACACCTGATGATCCTTGGAACCGCATCCCATGTGGGGAAAAGCGTGCTTGTTGCCGCCCTGTGCCACATCTTCTCCGGAGACGGGGTGGTTGCGCCGTTTAAGGCTCAAAACATGAGTTTGAACTCGTGGATCACAGAAGACGGTGGCGAGATCGGGATTGCGCAGGCGATACAGGCGTGGGCGGCTGGAATCGAGCCGACTGTTGACATGAACCCGGTTCTGCTTAAACCAAAAGGCGATCGCATGTCGCAGGTGATCATCCTTGGTAAACCGGCGTACGACCGGAGAGCGGGCGATTACTACGAATCGATCGACGAGATATCAGGCGTCGTGGACGACGCGATCAAACGGCTCGAAGAAACGTACGATCTCATCGTTATAGAGGGCGCGGGGGGCGCAGCCGAGATCAACCTGTACGACCGGGACATTGTGAACATCGGATGCGCCAGATCAGTGAGACCACCGATCATCCTGGTCGGGGATATCGAGAGGGGCGGCGTGTTCGCAAGCCTGTACGGGACGCTTGCCCTGCTTCCGGATGATATCCGGGCGCTTGTCAAAGGATTTGTCATCAACAAGTTTCGTGGTGATTACAGTATTCTTGCACCCGGAGTTTCTGAGATCGAGGAGATCACCGGACTGCCGGTCTTCGGGGTCCTGCCTTACACGGATATTGCGATCCCATCGGAAGATTCGGTATCTATTCCGGATAAGATGGCGCAGCATCATGATCACGACCATAATTGCGACCATCATCATCTGATTGGCATTGTGGTCATACGTCTGCCACACATATCGAATTTCACGGATTTTGAGCCTCTCGAAGCATTCGCAAACGTCAGATATCTCCCGCTTGACTCAAGGCTCGGCGATCCCGACTTGATCATCGTTCCCGGGACAAAGAACACGACTGCCGACCTCCGGGAGATGCAGGCGCACGGGATGGACGCGCGAATTATTGATGCGGCTGGCAGGAGGACTCCGGTCATCGGGATCTGCGGCGGGTACCAGATGCTCGGGCGCACGATCACTGATTGCGGGTTTGAGGACTGCGAGACCGAGATTATGGGCATGGGGCTTCTTGATGTGACAACAACATTTGAGCGATACGAGAAGCAGACACGGCAGGTCACAAAGCAGGTTACTGCTGGCGGACCGATTCTCGAAACGATCAGCGGCGAGACCGTCACCGGCTACGAGATCCATACCGGCGACACCGCATCACCCAGCCCCGTTTTTGGGGACGATGGCTGCATAAGTAGTTCAGGACTTGTCTTTGGCACGTACCTGCACGGTCTGTTCGAGAATGAGAATATGAGAGAGGCGATCTTCGGATATATCTACACCAAAAAAGGGATATCGCTGGAAGGGATCTCGTTTGGTGTTGCAACGAAGGAAGAAGGGATCAGGGAGTTTGCAGAGATCGTCGAGAAGTGTGTGGACATCTCCGCGATCCGGGCAATTCTGTGGGGCAACCCGCCAGACCACACACCAATTACGGACAGAACCACGTAAGACCAGTCAACACGGTAATCATTGGATATTTATTCCGGAACAACCCGAATTTTTCAGTGTTCGGCAAGGAATCAGAATTTGAGTCTGTGTGTGGATATTATACCTCTCGAATTGGCATTTTCATGAGATTCTTCGACTGATCACTATTTGCGGAGGTTTATGCTGGTGCGTTCCGGATATAACGTCCGCAACGCCTGCCCCTGGGTTGTTGCGATAAAGGTTTATCTCTCGCAATCCTAAGTACATACCAATGCATGAATCACTGATTGTGGAGGAATTTGCGAACGCAGGATATCAGATCAGTCCGGATGCGGTCGCGCTGATTGATTCATGCCCGTCGCCAGATAATGTTGTGGAACAGGTGCTGCGATCACTTGACGACTCGGTGCTTGTGGTGGACAAGCAGCACATCATGCTCGATTATGGCGGTGGTAATGGTGATGGTGATGGTAGTGATGGTGCTGGTGCTGTTAGCACAAGGGCAGCATCCGATAGCGAGAGAAAGCTTCCCGAGAAGCCGCCTGCGAAAACACCCCGCATCCAACCACCTGTTGCACCTGAACTTCCGGGAGTGAACATATTATGCGATATCAGCAACGAATCAACCTGTGTCGGCGAATACACTGAGTTTGTGCGGTACTTCCGTGACCGATACGCACGGTTAAGCGGCATCATCCGCACCAGGATCACTGCGCGCCCGATCGAATCGTTGCGATCGGAAAGACTCAGGGATTATGGCAACATCTCGATCATCGGCATGGTTCACGATATCAGGACCACAGTAAACGGCAACAAGTTGATCGAGCTTGAGGACCCAACAGGCATGTTCTCTGTGCTGATCCGCCCGACTGACCACGATCTGTGGGAGATTGCAAGCAGCATCATCCGCGACGAGGTGATCGGGGTGACAGGCTCACTCACCAGAGACGGCAGGCTGATGATCGTAAGTGACCTCGTGATGCCCGAGATCCCGAACCAGCACAACCAACGACTCCCGAGCAGCAGGACTGGAAACAGAAATGGGACTGGTGCAGGAGGCAGGCACGACAGCAGTCATGGCAAGGCAGTCCTGATCTCAGACGTTCACATCGGAAGCAACACGTTTCTTGAGGATGCGTTCTGCGAATTCATCCACTGGCTCGGCGACGGCGACATAGACAGCGATAGAGGTGCGGATGACAGGGGAAATGGGGCGGATGCAGGGCAGGTGCGATACCTGATCATCGCAGGCGACATCGTGGACGGCGTTGGCGTGTATCCAGGGCAAGAAGAAGAGCTGGAGATCGCTGACGTATACGACCAGTACAGATGCGCCGCAAAATACTTAAGAGCGGTTCCAAAGAATGTGCGGATCATCATCGCACCCGGCAACCACGACGCTGTGCGACTAGCAGAACCACAGCCCGCGCTTCCCGAGAATATCAGGTCGATGTTTCGAGACGACACGGTCTTCACAGGCAATCCCGCGCTCATCGAGATCGAGGGCGTGCGCATACTGATCTACCACGGGCGATCAATGGACGACCTGATCGCAACCATACCAAACATGAGTTACCAGCGCCCCGCCGAGGTCATGGTCGAGATGCTCCGGCGCAGACACATCGCGCCAACATACGGCGGCAGAGTATCCATCGCCCCCGAAATAACAGACCATTTCGTGATCGACCGGATACCACACATCCTGCACTGCGGGCATGTGCACACCATCGGAGTAGACCGATACAAAGGCGTCACTGCGATCAATGCAGGGACATGGCAGTCCCAAACCGAGTTCCAGAAGCGGGTGAACCTTGAACCAGTGCCAGCCCACGCCGCGATAGTCGATCTTGCAACACTTGACACGCGGATGATTCGTTTCGCGTGAAGACGCTTTATGACTCCGCTTCCCTATGCCGGATGCTGAAGATTATTCGGATCGAAGACGTGGTGCCTACCTTTTCTGAGTTTTTCCTCTTATGGTTGAGGTGAAAAAACCGGCTCTTTGGTAATTCGCGTTGCATAGATCTCACTAATAAATAAAGTAAATAAGAAATATTTAAATTATAGTGACTTTTTACTACTTTCCGATTATCATTCCCCTAATTAGTTTTATTAACCGCAGA
>JAYEGG010000161.1:0-3544 GCA_034658995.1 Methanobacteriota archaeon
ATCTGGATGAGAACCGAGATGAGATCCGGAGAGTGAATGCGTTGGACGTAGAGGATGCAGAGAAAGGAAACCTCGCGCCGGCACTCATCAGAAGGCTCAAACTCGATAATAAAAAGATTGATGAGATGATTGAGGGTGTGAGGTCGGTGATCGGGCTTGTTGATCCGGTTGGGACGGTTCTCTCTGCAACTGAGCTTGATGAGTCGCTCACGCTTTACAAAGTTAGAACCCCGATCGGGTTAATCGGCGTGATCTTTGAGTCCAGACCCGATGCGCTCGTTCAGATTTCATCGCTCTGCATCAAGTCCGGAAATGCAGTCGTGCTGAAAGGGGGTTCTGAAGCCAAAAGAAGTAATCGGATGCTGTTTAACCTGATAAAAGATGCAATTGAAGAGGATGCGATATTCAAAGACTCAATCCAGCTTGTTGAGACGAGGGAGGACGTGCGTGAGCTTCTGAAGCTCGACAGCCACATTGATCTCATGATCCCGAGGGGGTCGAATGCGCTTGTGAGATATATCCAGGAGAACACGAAGATCCCGGTGCTCGGGCATTCGGACGGGATCTGCCATGTTTATGTGGATAAAGACGCCGATCTTGATATGGCGGCTGATATCGCACTTGATTCGAAGTGCCAGTATGCAGCAGTATGCAATGCGATGGAAACCCTTCTTGTCCATACGGATATTGCTGACGAGTTCCTACCGAGGGTCAAGGCACGATATGATGCAGAGGGCGTCGAGTTGAGGGGTGATACCCGGGCGAGAGCGTTGATCGGATGTAACCTAGCATCTGATGAGGACTGGATAACCGAGTACAACGACCTTGTCCTCTCGATCCGGATCGTTGACTCTGAGGTGGACGCAATCGATCATATAAACCGGTATGGCAGCCACCACACCGATGCGATCGTGACATCTGATAAATTGACGGCAGAGCGCTTCTTAAGCGAAGTGGACTCGTCATCGGTGATGTGGAACTGCTCAACAAGGTTTGCGGACGGGTTTCGGTATGGGCTTGGTTCTGAAGTGGGGATCTCGACCGGTAAGATTCACTCGCGTGGTCCTGTCGGACTTGAGGGGCTCACGATCTACAAGTACAAATTGATAGGGGCCGGGCAGGTCGTTGCCGATTACGCCGATGGCAGGAAACAGTTTACCCACCGGCAAGTGGCGGGAGGTGGGAAATGAGGTCGCTTCGAACGGATCGGGTTGTTGTCAAGGTCGGGACGAACACGCTTGCAAGCGGGGGCAGAGGTCTCAACTACGTGCTGATCGAGAGCATTGCAGAGCAGATATCCGAACTCAAAGGACGGGGAACTGAGTTTATCATCGTCACATCCGGTGCGATCGGGCTTGGGTGCAGTGAACTTTCGCTTCCGGAAAGACCGGCAGAGATCGTTCTGCGGCAGGTTTGCGCTGCGATTGGGCAGAGCAAGGTTATGGAAGTGTATCATCGGGCTTTCGAACATTATGGCGGGATCGTTGCCCAGATCCTACTCACTTATGGCGATTTTAAAGATGAGTCGAAGCACAAAAACCTTAGAAACGGGATACGCGAACTCCTGCGGTTGGGCGCAACACCGATCATCAATGAGAACGATGTCGTTGCGACAGACGAGATCGCCGGGGCATTTGGCGATAACGACAGTCTCTCCGCGATGGTCTCTGTCGATGTGGGCGCAGGTCTCCTGATCATCCTGACCGATGTCGATGGCTTGTACGATGGCGATCCGAGAGATAACGATGGTGCAAGGTTGATCAAGACGGTTACCGAGATAACGCCAGAGATAACGGCTGCGTCAGGCAGAACCGGATCCGGACTCGCTGTTGGCGGGATGAAGACAAAGATCGACGCCGCACGGGTCTGCATGGATGCTGGTTGTGATCTCGTGATCGCAAACGGGCGGGAGGAGGATGTGATCAGGAGGATTGTTGAGGGCGAGGAACTGGGGACGCTCTTTCTTGGGAGGCGCAAGTAACCATGATAACAGTTGATGACGCGACAGAGATTTTGAACCGTTTTTCTCTTGATCGGAGAACTTATGTGGAGTTGAAAGATTCGTTCGGACGTGTTCTGGCAGAGGACATCGTTTCAGAGATCGATGTCCCGTCTTTTGACCGGTCGGACATGGACGGATATGCGATCAGAGACCAGGATCTTGATGGCAGAAGGTTTAAGCTGGTTGGAGAGATGCATGCGGGAGGTGACCTGGAGGTTGCCATCGGTGAGGGTGAGTGCTCCTGGGTTGCAACCGGTGCAAACATCCCGGATGGGGCAAATCTCGTTGTTCCGGTAGAAAATACGGAAAAGATCGGCGATGACGTGATAGTTTACGAACCCGGGAAGGAACCGCACATTTCAGAGCGAGGTTGTGACATGAAACAAGGAGAGACCGTTCTGAAGATGGGGTGCATCGTAAATGACAGGAATATCGGAATCCTTGCAGCACTGGGCATCCGAAACGTTCCGGTGTATGATATGCCCACCGTTGCGATCATCTCCACAGGCGACGAACTCGCCAGGATCAACGATGTGAACTCGATAACACTCTCGGCAATCGTTGCACAATCCGGCGGCTCACCAGTCTTCATGGGGACCGCAACTGATGAGATTTCGCACGTAAAACATAAAATAAAGGAAGCAACGAAGTGCGATATCATTATAACGTCCGGGGGCATCTCATCCGGGAAGAAAGACCTCATGCCAATCGTCGTCTCAGAGCTTGGGGGTGTGCTTTTCCACAGAGTCAAAATGCGCCCGGGCATGCCGATGCTTGCGGGCATGATAGATGAAAAACCGATTCTCTGCATGCCAGGGAATGTGACATCCTGTCTGGTCTGCGGACACGTGTTTCTGCCCCCGATGATCCGGCGGATGGTGCATCTGCCGTTTGCGGGGCTGGGGGGCGTAAGGCGTGCAAGATTGTCAGAGGAGGTAGTATCAGAGTACGGGATGCGCCGCTATCTTCCGGTTAAACTGGTGGACGGGGTCGCATATCCCACGTTTAAGGGATCAAGTCTGATTACGTCGATTGGGCATGCGGATGGTATGGTTGTGATTGGAGAGGAAGAGACGATTAGAAAGGGGGAAGTTGATGTGCAGGTGCTGTGAGAGTCTTTTTGGATTTGGGTTTTACCATACTTTTTGGAGCGGATACATGTTTGTGACGTGGTTGCATGTTATATTCAGTCGCCCCCCCCCTGTTTTCTCGTGAAAATCGGTGTAATCTTGGGTCAGCTAAACACATACGTAAACGAATCCTGCCCGCGTGGCATCGGGCGATCCGGGAATCGCGAACGCATAGCTCCAAACGAATTGCACAAATTACACGGATGTTATTTGGTATCCGGGGTATGTTTGAATACGTCTAACCTGATAGGGTTATTTTTGGACCGTTTTCTACACTTCTTCAAATGTATGTGTTTAGCCAAGGCGAAAAACCACGAGATTACACAAGATTTCACGAGATTAACACAGAAATCTTGTGAAAATCTGTGTAATCTCGTGGTTCCGCATGTATTTAGCTGCAATCTTATAGTTA
>JAYEGG010000162.1:0-3532 GCA_034658995.1 Methanobacteriota archaeon
TCGCCTATTTTGCAAATATCGGCGACGATTATGTGATGTTTGAACCGGCGCACGGCTCTGCTCCGAAATACAAGGGAATGGACAAGGTGGACCCGTGCGCAACGATTCTTGCCGGCGCATGGGTGCTTCGGTATCTCGGCGCGGCTGACGGGACTGACGCAATCATCCGCGCAACCGAGCAGACGATTTGCAGGGGGCACGACCACTTATGATCCTGGTGGAAGTGCGAGCATGAGCCAGATGACGGATGCGATCATCAGGCATCTGAAGAAGTGAGCAGTGAACAGTAAACTAAACCGTAAACAGTGAGCCGTCGGGTTTAGCCGGGGTTTTGCGCTTGAGCATTCACACAAGCAATAAACCCCTCACAGTCCAGCGATAAATTAATCTCCCGGTATCTGTACCCGGGTGGCATTTCAGCGATTCAGGATACTTCTGATCGCGTATATCAGCAGTATGATTGATACGGCGCATCCGGAACCGGGCGACCCCGCATCTGCGCTCGCGGGCTGCGATGCTGATGTTTCATTGACCGGTGGCACGTGTTCCGGCGCGTCGCGCACATTCACCACCACCTCCGCGCCAGCAAAACCCCTCTTGTGCGCAAGCACGTACAATCTGCCGGTAGCACCAGGCGAGAACGTCGCGACCCCCGACTCGTCAGTCGTCTGCTGGATCTGTATATCGCTATTCCGGAACGTGAAGAAGACGATCACGCCGGAAACCGGGTTGCCTGCTGATGTCACAACGACCTCGATTGACCGGTTGACCGTTGCAACGCCGGGCGCATCGATCAACAATTCTGGCTGCGCGCCGGTGATACCTTTTTGTTCCTGCGCGACTGTCGGCAGGACAACAACGATGCACAAGACGAATATCCACCCGCGCCGCATGAAGAACCCCATCAATTAAATAGAGCCATCGCTGTAATATATATCTTGCGTCATTGCACATCACTCAACAATGCCGAGGTGGCAGAGCGGACTAACGCGGCGCGCTCGAGACGCGTTGTTCCCTTGGAACACTTGGGTTCGAATCCCAACCTCGGCGTGACACACATTCCGGCGCCGATTTCGGGCGCATTTCAGGTTTCATGTTTCATATTTCACAGTTCAGGCAATCAAGAGGTGATCTATCATGACGGTTGTTGTACTACGGATCGGGCACCGCCCGACACGGGACATGCGCATAACTACACACGTGGGCATGACGGCGCGTGCGCTTGGCGCCGATGGTATGTTCCTTGCAGCGGACGACCCTAAGATCAAGGAGAGTATTGATAAGGTGGTTTGCAGGTGGGGCGGGGATTTTTTTGTGAGAGTCGGTGTTGACTGGAAGAAAGAGATCAAACAATGGCAGGAAAACGGCGGTATGGTCGTACATCTCACGATGTATGGCTTGAATCTGCCTGACGCGATCGCTGAAATGGGGGGGCGCGACCTCATGATCGTCGTCGGCGCAGAGAAAGTGCCGGCAAGTCTCTATGACCTTGCCGACCTGAATATCGCGGTTGGCAACCAGCCACATTCCGAAGTGGCTGCTCTGGCACTGGTTCTCGATCATCTACAGGCTGGAAACGAGCTGTACAAAGATTTTACCGGGGGAGAACGAAAAATCACCCCTGCACGAAGTGGAAAACATGTAGAGCCGATAAATTCGGATGTGGGGCGTGTATGAAAGACATTTTGCAATCAATAGCTATTTGTGCAGTTGATATGGCATATTTTCACATAACAACGCAATTTTTGCCAGCGTTTTGCTTGGGCAAGTCTGCATCATTGGAGTGTATTTCGATGCCTCGAAAAATCTGGCATCGCTTCAGGAACGAAACCTTTATCTTCTAACATCGTAACGTATGTTGTGCAGACACTCGTTATGCCACGTGGTTTTCACCACGTGATTTAAGATGCATATAGCAACCAACGTTGCTATAGAAGGGTGAAGAGCGAGATGATCCCATCTTGCTTGATGAAGCCATGTATACATGCGACCCAGACGCTTACTGAATTAGTAAGACGGATTCTGGTAATTATGCCGTTTGGTGGATAGTTCGGCTCAAGTGCTGATGAAGGACGTGCCAAGCTGCGATAAGCCTCGGCGAGGTGCATGGAACCTTTGAACCGAGGATCTCCGAATGAGACTTCTTGATGTGGTGAGAGCCACATCGATCCTTCGGGATCGGGAACGCCCCGAATTGAAACATCTTAGTAGGGGTAGGAAAAGAAATCAATTGAGATGCTGTTAATTAACGGCGAGTGAAACCAGCAGAGTTCAAACCGAATCTCCCTTCGAAAGAATGGAGACATGTGGTGTTGGAGAGCAGGTCACATAAATCCAAACCAGCAAAGTCAAACTCATCTGGAATGTTGGGCTACAGAGCGTGATAGCCGCGTAGACGTAAACTGGTGGATTTGATCTGTTTCTCGAGTACCGTGGGTCGGAAATCCCGCGGAAATCTGGGAGACATCAACTTCCAAAACTAAATACAACTTGAGACCGATAGCAGAGTAGTACCGTGAGGGAAGACTGAAAAGCATCCAAAAGATGGAGGTGCAAAGTGCTTGAAACCAGACGGTGATAGTGGGGTATGGCATGAAAGGAACTTCGTCGCGAAGGAGGCAGCCGCGAGGCTGTAGTACGGGCGACGTTGCCGGTGTCATATCATACGTTTTGAAGAACGGGCCAAGGAGTGTATTTTGGTGGCGAGACTAACGCTTTAAAAGCGGGAGTCGAAGCGAAAGCAACACGCGCGTAGCCTGCAAAGGCATGGCGCGAGGTATACAAGTGCCTGGAGTCACTAGGATACGACCCGAAGCCGGGCGATCTATGCGTGGGCAGGTTGAAGCGTGGCGAAAGCCGCGTGGAGGACCGATAGCGGTACTGATATGCAAATCGTTCGCGTGACCTGCGTATAGGGGTGAAAGGCCAATCGAGCCCGGCATCATCTGGTTCCTTCCGAAACATGTCGCAGCATGACCTGATTTGAGATCGTTAGCGGTGTAGAGCACTGATTGGGGGTGTCGGGGGAGAAATCCCTCGCCCCTCTGTCAAACTCCGAAGCCGCTTTCATCGTAGAAAATTGGAGTCCGGGCACGGGGTAAGCTCGTTGTCCGTGAGGGAGACAACCCTGACCGTGGTTAAGGTCCCACAGTGTCGGCTAAGTGTTAAAAATAAAGGGCGTCTCAGGCCATAGACAACTGGAAGGTTAGCTTAGAAGCAGCTACCCTCTAAGGAGTGCGTAACAGCTCACCAGTCGAGGTTTGGGGCCCCGAAAATGGACGGGGCTCAAGCCGACCACCGATACCACGGAGTATCGAAAGATAATCTTGTAGGAAGGCGTCCTGTTTGGGTAGAAGCAGGGCTGTAAAGTCCTGTGGACCATGCAGGAACGAAAATCTTGGTAATAGTAGCAGCAAAGTTAGGTGAGAATCCTAACCGCCGAAGGGGCTAGGTTTCCTCGGCAATGTTCGTCAGCCGAGGGTTAGTCGGTCCTAAGACGTACCGCAATTCGAGTACGCCAAAAGGGAAACAG
>JAYEGG010000163.1:0-3532 GCA_034658995.1 Methanobacteriota archaeon
CTTGTTGCGTCAGGGATTGCCTCAAGAAGATAGCCGGTCCGGGTAAGCTTCTGATTCTGGTATGCGAAATCATAGAGATCAGGATACTGGCACCCGGGCGATGTTGCAGATACGCGGAGGTGTGTTACGCCATCCGTCTCCGATTTCGTGATTGTCACGTTGCCATACACCGCTCCCTGGTACGGCGCGATCTGGCGTGAGATCTGTGTCTCGATTGTCATGGAATCGTCTGGCTGCGTGCCGGTCCATGTGATGTTGTATGGCTGGCTGTTCTGCCCGGTTTCCACGCAGCCTGCGCCGATCAGGAGCGCGGTTGATGCCGCGAGTATGAGTATGATCGATGTCGTTGTTTGTGTCGTTGTTTGTGTTGGTGTCATTGTTTGTGCCGGTGTTTTCAATATGTCATCACTGGAAATTGAAAGGAAATGAAAAGGGCGGATAAGCGCGTGAGGCGCCTATCCGCCCTCCCACCCTCTAACTCACTATTTTCAGGGTGCATCCCCGATTGCTATGGCGTACTTGAACTCTTCGACGTAGTGGGGGAGTATCCCGAGTTCCCAGTTTCCGATTGTGCCGTTCGCCAGGTATTCTTCGGTGTAACTGGTGTAGTCCTCATTATACACTTCGTCGAGCCTCATCTCACCTGTTGGGTGTGGGGCGTATCCGTACTTGCTTATGCCGCTGAGACTGACCGTGCCATGGTGCGTGACCCGGGTTGGCGCAAGCGTCGCAGTCCCGTCTGGTCCCTCAAGGGTCAGGTTGAAATACGGCTCGCAATCACCTCGGTCTCCGCCATCGGTTTCATACGTGCCAGACCACTTGTGCTTTCTCGACTCAACCAGGATTGTTATGGGCGCGTCAGTCTCTGTCGCAAACGCTTTTAGAAACGGCTCTGTCGGCTGTTCCCATACCGTAAAGCGCAGGCGCACCGTTCCACCTTCCTCGTCCCATTCGCCCATACTCGGGTCATCGATTCCCAGGTTGATCTCGCCATTGTACCTGCCCTTCGCGCCAGCAGGCACCTCAAGATGCATGCTTACTGTGGCAGTTCCGTTCGCTGGCACAGACGCTGGTGCGTCGATGGTGATCGCATCATCATCGAATGCTGGCGGTGCGTCGTGCCACCCGTACCGCCTCACGTCCACAATCGCCGGATCGATATTGATATCGTGATCAACCGTGTTCTTTAGAGTGATTGCGTAATCGTACCCTTTACCCTGTTCAACGCGGTCGCGGATGCGGGGGGGAAGAATCTGCACGACAGGCGGCTTCCAGACCTCGATATGGAGGTTCAAGGTGTTGACGTATGACGGATATGGCGGTTCCGGAAACGGATATGGCTTCGCATCCTCCGTGAATGCGAGCATCACACCGTAATACCCGAGATCGGCGTCATCAGGAATCGCAACTGCGATTGTGAACTCTTCCTCGCCGCCGTCGGGTTCAAGTTCTGCGGACGCAGGCGTTATCGTGAGCCAGTCCTCATCGAAGATGTATTCGCTGTAATGCTCCTCGATTATCATTGGATCCACCAGTACGGTCTCGTTGTTTGGGTTTATCACCGTCACGGTGAATTCGTGGCTTTCACCTGGCATCAACTCCATATTATGCCGGCGCGGATCGATCCGGAGTATCGTGAGGTTTAGCTCCGACATATCCTGTATCTCCGATGGACCTCCTATCACCACCTCCTGCGTTGCTACCGACCGCGATACAACATGATGTACGCCAGTTCCTATGAATACCTCTTCTACCACCGACGCCGCTGTTGCGACTCCCGGGGTTGCCGCTGCAGCGACCAGCGCAAGCATGAGTGCGAGCATAAGCCCGCGCCCCCGAACAGCGCTATTTTTTGTGAATAGTCCTTCCATGATTATTCATCACCTCAGTCATTTGTGGCGTGCTCACGTCTCCGGATCTCCGATCTCTATTGTGTACTCGAACTCTTCGACGTAGTGCGGAAGTATCCCGAGTTCCCAGTTTCCGATTTGTCCGTTCGCTGTGTAGCGCTCAACGTAACTGGTGCTGCCTTCGTTATACATTCCGCTGCTGTCAGCCTCCCATGGTGGGGTGCAGTCGCTGCCACCAAGATGTACATAGCCCTGATATTCGACCACTGTTCTGGTCAGTGTGACCTCATCTCCGCCAGGTCCCTTGAGCACAACGTCAAATGACGGCTTCTCGTCGTCACCGCTTCCGCTGCTTCCGCCCCCGCACATATCGTAGCGGTACTGGCTCGACTCGATCTCAATTGTTATGGGCGCGTCGGTCTCTGTTGCGAACTCCTTTATGTAAGGCTCTGTCGGCTGTGTCCAGACCTCAAAGTTCAGTTGCACCATTTCAGAGTCCCCGTACCAGCCTCCACTCGACGAGTCAGCGATTCCCAGATCGAGTCCGGAGTAGTACTCGCCCTTTGCGCCGAGGGGCACTTCAAGATGTACGTTCACCGTGGCAGTTCCGTTCGCGGGCACAACCGTTGGCGCAGTTATGGTGATTGCGTCATCCTCAAATGCCTGCCCACCCATCTCGTGGTGGTGCCATCGTTCAGGTTTGAGCTCGGGATCGATCTCGATATCCTTGTCACCCGTGTTCTTGAGGTTGATTGTATACTCGTACTCCTTGCCTGATTCGACCCGGTCATGTATGTATCTTGGCTGAATCTGCATCACGGGCGGCTTCCACACGCTGATGTGCAGGTCGAGCGCATTGATGTACACCGGATACGGCTCATACGGGGTCGGCATCACATCGTCTGTGAATGCGATCTGCGTACTATAGTGCCCGCGCTCGGCGTCAGCAGGGATCTTAACTGAGATCGTGAACTCTAATTCAGCGTCCGCTTCAAGTTCTGCGGATCTGGGTGTTATATTGATCCACTCCGCCTCGAATACATACTCGCTGTAAGGCCGATCCATGGCAATGGGATTCAACGATACAGTCTCGTTGTTCGGGTTTTCCACCATTACGGTGAATTCTTCACTCTCGCCTGGCATCAACTCGGCGTGGGCGTGCCGCGGACTGATCTTAAGCTTTGTTATGTCCATATCAGATACGTCGGGCACCTCCCCTGGTGGTGGCGTCTCTGTCGGTACTGCGATTGGTGCCGGAACCACTTCTGCCGCAATGCATGACGCGCTGACAAGCATCAGCAGGAGAGCCAGCAATGTGCTCACTGTTCTGTATGTTTTGGTTTTCACTGTATTGTCCTCCATTTATTATTATTATTTGTCGATGTATCGACAAACACATTCCATCATGTGCAAGTCTTCGTACTTAAATGTTTCGGTTTATCGAAAGGAGTTATGATAGAATATGACAGATTGTACTTTAATGACCCGACTCGTGTTGATTCACGATGGTTCGTCCATTATCCCGCATGTTTCACCAGAGAATACGCCCACAGTCGACTAAGGGCTCGTTAAACATTAACCTGAACGCAGACACTTTTTATTATTTTCCGGGACGATTCGAAAAACCGCCGAGAACGCAAAGAGGGAAACAACAACCCTCCGCGACCCCCCGCGTCCTCTGC
>JAYEGG010000164.1:0-3509 GCA_034658995.1 Methanobacteriota archaeon
GTGTAATCTCGTGGTTCTGTATGTGTTTAGCTGCAATCTTATAGTTAGCTAAACACGTACCCCAAATTCATCCAAACATATAATAACCCATGCGGACAATTCTATGGCTTGAGAGAGGAAGAGCAGCCGCCGCGACATCCCGTGTCGTGAGGAAAGTCCCCCCACCACCGGACACATGGACGCCGAAATGGCGTAGGGCGAGAGTTCTGGCTCTGACACAGAAACGATACCGCGATATGGCAATGCTGTGATGCCGAAAGGCTGAGGTCACATATCGTGGATGAAACGGTGAAACCCCATGGGTGCAAGCCAGTCACGGGAACCGCGAGAAATCGCTGGCAGCGTCCGGCTGTATTTCCCGGGTAATGGCGCTTTAGTCGAATGCTGCTAAGAACAGAAGGGGGCTTACTCTCCTCACTCAAATTTAACAGTGAGACAAGAGAAAGAGGGGCAAAATGAACATCCGAACAAAGTTTCTTGTCGTTATGCTTTCGCTTGTGTTGATTACAGGCATGACTGCAATCCTGATTGGCAGAACCGTTTCAACGAGTATCATCGAAGAACAGGTTAGCACTAACTTAGAGACCACCGCACAATCAAGAGCGAACCATATCGGGACTGTTTTGGGTGCGTATAACCATGAGACCGGGACGCTGTCAGTAGGAGCTTCTTTTAGAAATATCGTAGATAAACGCAGAAATCGCACTCATTGTATAGGGATTGCTAATCTCCGGATAAATAATACGATACAAGCACACGAAGATATTTCAGGGATTAGAATTCTGGATAAGAATGGCACCGTGGTTGCTTCCCGTCACGTGGACACAGGGTCTGAGGACGATACAAGTGAAATTTTCCGGATAGTGGACGGAGAGGTCCGTGTGACAGACCTCCGTACATCAGTATTCACCGGAGATGATGTTGTGAGTGCGGCAACGCCGATTCTGGTGGATGGCGAGTTTTCGGGGGTCGTTATTGTAGATTTTGATGCAAGAAAAATATTTGAGATAGCGACAGACATGACCGGTCTTGGGGTGACCGGTGAGATCTACATCCTGAACGAATACGGCTACATAATAACCCCATCAAGATTTAGCAATGATACGATCCCGACACAGGACATTGACCTCGGGCATTTTGTCACCACAGTGAATCACGAACCGGAAGCGGCTTTATATAAGAATTATCGTGGTGCGGACGTACTGGGCGCACACGCCCCCATACCTGCAATGAACTGGTGCCTGGTGGCAGAGATTGAGGAGGCGGAAGCGTTTGCACCGGTCACCAGACTGACCACTACGATGTTTTCTGTCCTTGCCGGTCTGTTACTTATTGGTGCGGTGATCTGCGTCATAGTATCAGGGACAATAGCAAAACCAATTGTAAAATTACAGCGTGGCGCTGAAGAGATAATGAACGGGAACCTGGACTATAAAGTCGGTACCGGAACCGGTGATGAGGTTGGAGAACTCTCAAGGGCGTTTGATACGATGACTGCCAACCTGAAAGAATCCGGAAGGGCGCTGGAGGGGTATAGCAGAGGTCTTGAGAAGAAGGTGGAAGAGAGAACCGCGAGGTTGGATGAGCTACTCACGGAGAGTGAGCAGCAAAGGGTTGCGATATCTAACATGCTTGCTGACGTTACTGAGACAAAAGACGATCTGGCGCTTGCCGGGGTGAAACTAAAGCAGAAATCCGAGGAACAGAGAGCTTTACTCTCGACTATTCCTGCATTTGTTTATTTCAAGGACAGGGATGGTAATTATGTTGCAACAAACAATGCGTTTGCCGATCTGGTCGGAATTTCCGTAGATGAAATAGCAGGTAAGACTGATTACGAGCTCTTCCCTGATGAGCAGGCAGCCTCTTACATAGCGTACGATCAGAAAATTATGGAATCCGGCGAACCGGGATATGATATCGAGGAACTTAACGCAGGGGCGGACGGTGAACCGATGTGGTTTTCTTCAAGCAAAACGCCCTTCTTTGATTCTGATGGTATCGTCATCGGCATGGTCGGGATGACGCTTGACATCACCGAGCGCAAGAAGGCGGAAGACCAGATAAAAGCAAGTTTGGCGGAAAAGGTGGTGCTTCTGCGGGAGATCCATCATCGTGTAAAGAACAATCTCCAGGTCGTGTCAAGTCTGCTCAATATGCAGGCAAGAGGCGCCAAAAACGAAGACTCAATCGACATACTCACCGAATCCAGGAACCGGATAAACGCTATGGCGCTCATCCACGCCCAATTATATGAAAGCAGCAATTTATCAGAGATTAATCTGAGGGGGTTTGTGAATAAGTTGCTCGTGCAGTTACTCCAGACTTACCCGATCCAGGGTACACAGATCAAGAAGACTATTTCCATAGCCGATTATCCGGTCCCGATATCGCTGGCGGTGCCAGTTGGATTAATCGTTAATGAACTGCTCTCAAACACCCTGAAACACGCTTTTATTGGCAGAAAGGAGGGGGAGATCAAGGTCCGTCTCACTGCATCAGAAGAAGGCAGGATCAACCTGACCGTAAGCGACAATGGTGTCGGGCTTCCGCCAGGATTTGATATCGATAAAACCGGAACGCTGGGCTTGCGCCTGATAAAAATCCTCACGGAAGATCAGTTGGAAGGAACCCTGAAGGTCATCAGCAAGGAAGGGACCACCTTTGACATAGAATTTGACGTATGCGATAGCGAGTCCGCAGTCTCGGCATGAAGATCGAGGTTATACTCGGGCACACGGCATAAACTGCGATTTTCAGTTCTTTCTCGTCTCTTGCACCCTTGCGTCTTTCTCGTTCTCGATTTAACGCGAATGTGCAAGGGCGCAAAGACGCGAAGGGAATCATCTCTGTCATCACGTCCTTCATGTTGTTGTCATCCAACCGACCAATCAAAAAAGCTCGGGTATTGTGGCAGTGCGAAGTATAGTCACCGCATCAGAAGAAGACAGAATCAACCTGACGGTGAGCGATGATGATGATGATGATGATGGTGTGGGAATATGGTGATGAAAATCATCCATATTCCGGCAATTTTTGTCTCATAAAACCATACCGTTTTTGTTCCTCCTTCGCCCACCCGTTTAAAAATGGGTCTCTGGTATCTTGAGTTACAGTGACCAAAACATCGGAGATTTTTTGATATTTTCGAAATACGTTTCGGAAAACCGCGGAGTGCGCAGAGGAACGCAGAGGGTGCGAAAGAGAAAAATAACAACTCTCTGCGTACCTCTGCGTCCTCTGCGGTTTAATATTCCATACCATAACCGGAGCCTCCTGAAGTGTGAAAAAGTGCTTGTAACTCGAATTACCAAAGAGCCTTAAAAATGTCTGATTCTAATGGACTATGTGGTTTTTAATCTTTGCGCCCTTGGCGTCACCATCGTCTTTCTCGTTCATCTGATCGTATGTGTTTAGCCAAGGCGAAAAATCCGCATGTATTTAGCTGCAATCTTATAGTTAGCTAAACACGTACATCTGATCTAACGAGAAAGTCGCAACGGTGAGAG
>JAYEGG010000165.1:0-3508 GCA_034658995.1 Methanobacteriota archaeon
CGAACTGGATGATGATATCGAGGTCGGATACTCTACCGCAGAATTTACAGGTGCTATGGTTCACATTCAGGACGGTTCCGGACTTATCAGGCGGTGCCCGACATGCAACCGTGCGCTCATGAAAGGAACCTGCATGGAGCACGGAAATGTGGATGGGATCCATGATCTCCGCATTAAGGCGGTTATGGATAACGGCATAATTGTGCAGGAGGCGCTCTTCAATCGGGAAATCACTGAAAACATCAGCGGAATCCCGCTTGACGAGGCGAAAGAGATGGCGGTGGATGCGCTTGACCACAACGTGGTGCTGGATGAGATGAAGAAACGGCTGCTTGGTAGATATTACACCATGACAGGGAGCGTTCTTGACCGATACTTGCTTGTCGAGAGTGTTCAGTTGGTAGAGGGGACACCGGATCATGAAATTGATTCTCTGCTTACGGAGGTGACCTGATATGGCTTCTTTTGCAAGAGAGGTAGCGTACCGGATCTTTGCGCAGGAACTCAGGGACACAACGCTTGTGCTGGAACGGGACCCCGAGGATGTTTATGCGCCCCAGTATGTGGTGGCGCCCACGGGAGCTAAGGTTAATCGTGTCTTTATCATTGGCACCCTCACCGATAAAGAGGACATAGGCACCGATGCCGAGTACTGGCGGGCGCGGATATCAGACCCGACAGGTACGTTCTTTGTGTATGCAGGACAGTACCAGCCTGATGCGACACGCGTGATCGCGGATGCGGAGGTTCCTGCGTTCCTGGCGGTTGTAGGGAAGGTCGGCGTGTACACGACAGAGGATGAACGTGTGATGACATCAATCCGTCCGGAGACTATAACGGTCGTGGATGCCGAGACCCGTGATCGGTGGGTGCTTGAGACCGCAAGGCAGACGCTTGACCGGATCAGGGAATTGGAGGCAGGGAGTTTGCCGAGTATCGAGATGGTGCAGGAGCATTATTCGCTGGATATTGAGCAATATCGGCAGATGGCGATCTCAGCACTGGAGTCAATGCGGTGACGATGAAGAGAGGTGAATTTACCGGATAATGTGTAAAGTTAGTGATTTTTGTGGTTCATTGGCAAACTCGCCATAGAGTGATCTTGCAAGATTTGCGATAAACACAGTGATCCCATGCAAAACAGTTAATACTGCACCGGATTAACAGGTAATAGCTTTTTCTTTCAAGATTAAAGAGGCATGTAATGTATCTAAAAACCCGATTGGTTGACACTGTCCGCATTGACCCCGAATGTCTCGGACTGCCGGTTGAGACTGCGGTCCGGATGGCACTTCGTGAGAAACTCGAGGGGCGTATCGACAAGAAACTTGGAGCGCTGATCGCGATCATTGATGTGATCGATATCGGCGACGGACTCATCCTCTTTGGCGATGGTGGGGTGTATTATGAAACGACGTTTGACGCACTTATGTACAAACCCCTGATGCAAGAGGTCATTGAAGGCGTTGTTGTTGAGGTCGTGGAATTCGGCGCGTTCATCGGAATCGGACCGCTCGACGGACTCATCCATGTGAGCCAGTTGACCGACGATTATGTCTCTTCGGATGGGAAGAATGCACGACTGGTCTTCAAGGAGAGCGGGCGCGCAATCGGTGAGGGTGATCACTTGCGGGCGCGCATCGTCACCATCAGCCTGAACGAGCGAGAGCCACATGAGAGCCGTATAGGGCTCACGATGCGCCAACCCGCACTCGGTAAACTGGAATGGCTCGAAGAAGATGCGAGAGAGGATAAAAATGAGTGATCAGGCATGTAGGGAGTGTCACAGAATTGTAAGCGGATCGAGCTGCCCGTCATGTGGATCAAGTTCGCTTAGCAGGGATTGGAGTGGATATGTCCTGATCATAGACCCCGAACTTTCAGACATTGCCTCGAAACTGAATATTACGACTGCCGGAACTTATGCATTGAAGGTGCGATAGGTGCAATCGTTTATTCTGCAAAATAGCCTAAAATCGGCATTAAAAGTCCCGCATGGAGTGTTATACAAGGGGAGCGGGCATAAAACTATGGGTGCGCTGAAAAGCGTGATAGATTCGAGTGAGCCGGCTAAAATAATTGCGGTAGGCGACATCACGACCTGCAATTTGATTGAATCCGGCATCCTGCCCGACATCTGCATCGTTGATCATCTAACATGCCGTGCAGCGGTGTCCGAGGAGGTGTTGAAACGCATCCGGCACCCGGCATTCGTCGAGATTTCCGTCGAGAATCCTGCGGGTAGCATCACGCTTGAACTCGTGACATGTATGGTGGATGCGCTGCGATCCGGAGGTCATACACGAATATTTGTGCGTGGCGAGGAGGACCTTGCAGTCATGCCGGCTGTTGTGCTTGCGCCCCTGTCCTCGATAGTTATATATGGGCAGCCATCGAGTGGATGTGTATTGATCAGCGTAACACCAGAAAAGAGAAGGGAGATGCAAAAACTCTTGAGACGGATGGAATACAACTCGGATGATGATACGCTATGGAGGATGCTAAATGAAGATTGAAATTATAAAAGACGAGAAGAATGTGCTTTTGGATAGACGTGACATTGTGTGTAATATAATAGCAGAAGGAACGACTGCTTCAAGAGAAAACGTGAAAAATATGCTGGTTGCGCTTCTCGATACCGAGCCTGAGCTGATGATACTTGATCGGATGAACACACAGTATGGAACGCGAGATATACTTGGGTATGCACGGTTGTACAGTGATCTGCCGCAGTTGCAGGCGACCGAGCCGGATTACATGAGTGCACGGAATGCAGCGAAAGAAAGCGGCGAGGAGCAGACAGCATGAGCGCAAATAATTATTATGTTATAAAAGATAATAAAATCACGCGTCAGAGGCAGTTTTGCCCGAAATGTGGTAAGGGGGTTTTTTTAGCAGAACATGCCAACCGTATGACGTGCGGGAAGTGCGGATATACGAAATACAAGAATAAAAAGGGGTGAGCGGGGGATGAAAGCGCGTTATCTGGTGCTTATCACACTCATAGTAGCTACAAGCCTCCTCGGATGTGTTACCAACACAGACCCGACAGATGCAGGTAAGCTATCCGCGGTCGAGAGTGCGCTTGGGACCCTACCTATGATCGGAGCAGGTGACGCAATCAACATCACCACAAACAACACGACGATACAGCAGTTCATGGAACAAAAATTCACTGCGCCGAACCGGAGGAGTGTGCGCGTAGCGCTTATACAGAACTCGACGTATGACCTTACAAAGACATCCGCGAACGTTAGTGCTAACGAGTCGTCGGCGGCTATATGGCAATCCGTGTCCACGTCCGCAGGTGTTAACGAGTCCCCATTCCTGTGGAAGGTCGAGCTGCTTGAACGGAGCTGTAGTTGCGGCAGTCGTGGTCAGAACGTGTATGTCGCGACCGCGTTGATAGACCCGATGACCGGGGAGGTTGTGGACGCGAAGACGTGTTCAATATCTGAAACCGAGTACGGGCGAAATTCCTGCGTAAACGCCTGCCACTAAACACATC
>JAYEGG010000166.1:0-3505 GCA_034658995.1 Methanobacteriota archaeon
CATGCTGTTCCTGATCAGGAGGTAGTCGCCAGGTATCAGGAAGAGCGTGACCGTTGCAAGCGGCAGTACCAGATGCCAGAGGACGTCCATGATATGCCCGATACCCCCGGTACTCAAGTACGCCGTCGTTGCGCCTGAACCCGGAAACCATCCGAAGTGGTAACAGAATATCGCGAGAACGATGATTCCGATTACAAGAGCATGAAAGCCGTCGAGTAGCAGCATGAATGTGAGTAGTGATCTGTCAAACCGTCCGCCGCGCCGCCACGAACTCTCAACGCCAAGCACGATTCCGACAACTGCGGACAGCAGAAATGCGGTGCCCATAAGAAGCAGCGTCCATGGCAGCGCATCCATTATGAGATCTATTGTGGGTGCGTGGTAGATGTATGAATATCCGAGATCTCCGTGTGCAAGCTCGCTTAAGTATGTCAAGAACTGTTCGTGGAGCGGCAGGTCAAGCCCATACATACTGACAAGTTCCGCATACCGCTCCTCGGTCATCACCACCTCGTGACCGCTGTGCATCGCAATTATCGGGTCGTCGGGCATAAGCCGCGGCAACAGGAAAGTTAAGAAAATGAGGATAAGTATGGTCAGCAGATATGCTGCGACCATCTTAACCGTCATGTTTCGCATATCACGAGTTTCCTTTTGAGCGTTTCATCTGCAAAGCCACAAACGCCATCAGAATCGCAATCGTCGACAAACCAGGTGGGAGTGGGGTGTCCTGTGCAGCGGTCCCGGCATCCGGGGCTGTTGCCTCTGTCGCGTCCGTTGTTTCTGATGTATCTGTTGTATCCGTTGTTTCGGAGGTTTCTGCGGCTCCCGTCGTCCCCGCACCCGAGCTATCGCCACCCCCAAGCAGAGCAAGCTTGTTCTGCGGGATCGGGATTCCTTTGGCGATTCCCCCGATCGTGTAGAACCACTCGACTCCGGCATCAGGATCGTACGCGTAGTACTGTGTCGGGTAATAGAGCGAGATTGCGGGAACTTCCCGCGCATAGACGTTCTGCGCCTCATGGACTGCAACACGCCTCTTTTCAGGATCCATCTCATGCATCAGATCGTTGAGGAGGCTGTTTAACTCCTCGCTCTTGTTGTATCGTGCGGTATTCGGACTCGTCTTGGCTCCCGGCGTCTGAATCGTCTTCTCGTACAGAATCTTCGGATCACCGCCGATACCACCGTGTCCGGTGATTGCAAGATCAAAATCCCAGTTGATCACCTTCATATCAGCCACCTTTGTGTCAAGGGATATCAGATCAACCTGTATCCCGGCTTTTTCAAGCTGGTTTTTGATGATCTCCCCGTCACGATCCGGCGTGGACTGCCCCCCTGCACCGATCATCGAGACGATCACCTGGAGTTGCAGGGGCTCACCGTCTTTTGTGAAGACGCCATCACCATCGCCATCCGTAAGTTCGTAGCCGAGCGTTGAGATCATCTCCTTTGCTTTATCAAGATTGTACGGATATTCCGGGACGTTTGGGCTTGCCCACTCGCTTTCGGATGAGATCAGTCCGTAACTTGCGGGTTTTCCGTGCCCTCTGTGCGATTTGTCCACAAACTCGCTCTGGTTGATCGCATAGCAAAGAGCCTGCCTGAATACGATGTTATCAAGCGGCTCTTTGTTGTGATTGATCATCAGCTTCTTGTTCCAGTAATGCAGACCCGCGATGACGACAAAACCACGCTCTCGCATGGCATCTGCCAGATCGGGTTTCACGTCAGCAAAATCCGCCTCACCGTTCTGCAGCGCCATCTGCGTATCGCCTGCCTTCACATAGATCAACTGGTCGATTATGGGTCTTCCAAGATGGTATTCATCGAATGCCACGTACCTATAGGTTCCGTGCACCTTGCTGAAATCGGCGTACTTGAAGGGGCCCGATCCTATGAATGCCGCATCCCCCACGAATTCCATCGGGTTTGCGACGTCCTGCCAGATGTGTTTGGGTAGAATTGGCATCGTACCGCCGATATCCTCCATGAACGGCGCGTACGGGCTGCTCATGTATATCTTAACGGTGTGCGGACCTGTCGCTTCTGCCCGGTCCACGCTGTCGAGAACTGTCCAGCCGTAGGGGTGCTCTTGCATGTAGGATATGGTAAAGGCGACATCATCAGCAGTTACCGGCTCTCCGTCGTGCCATTTCGCATTCTCTGCCAGATTAAAGACGTAAGCAGTATCTTCGGGAGAGTATTCCCAGTCTGTTGCGAGTAATGGGATGGGACCCGCGGTCTCGTTCTTCCATACGAGTGTGTCAAAGATAAAATGCATCCTTAAGTACCCGGGTCCTCGTGAATAAGTCAGGTACGGGGACGGGTGCCCCCAATCGCCATCTTTATCTGCGATCCGGACCTCCTTTTCAGAAGCGGCACTGATCGCTGGCGTAAATGCACAGATACTGATGATCAATGCGATCAAGATGGTTACGGCGATCGATGATGTGACCAAGGCTGCAACCGGCGGTAGTCTCATCTCATCAACTCCTCAAAACACGGGATACAGTGTGGTGCGCCGCCCAGGAGCCGGATCCGCGTCTCCATTGTGGGTTCGCCGCATCTGGCGCATTCTATCGATTCGTGGATATGCGCCATCGGTAGCGGTTCCTGGGTAACCACCTCTGTGGTCAGAAGATCCGCTTCAGGGAGATTTAGTATCGCATCGCTTTTTTCGATGTGCAACTGCCTGAACTCGTCTATCTCGTCCTGAGTTGCCCTCTTCTCCACAACTTTGGAAAAGAGGTCCAGGTGATGAGGGTCTGTTATAACTGCCTTGTTCTTGACAGAGACTCTCAACGACCTCTGGTTTTCACGATTCGTGAACGTGTAAACGAATTTGCCAAAATCCTTGAAGATCAGGTTTCCTTTGGCGAATGTACATCCGGTCAATACCTGGATTGCGTCCACGCCGCAGGAGTTGTTCTCGACGATTGCGACCATCTCCTCATCCCTTGCGGGTTTGCCCAGTTCCCTTAACACCACTTCAGAGACGCGTATTCCCATCGCAAGTCCCGGGCACTGGTGTCCGTGAAACTTGATGGCAGTCTTTAGCATGGATTCCGTGTCAATAGGATTCATGCTGTGCTCTATCGGCTGATACTACTTAAAGATTTTAGTGAACGATTTGTCAGGTAGTGGAGATGATGCCCATACGTCATTAAATTATACCGATCAAAGGTAACACTATCAACCACTGTGGATGTGATAAGAGTGCGGGAGATATGATGGGGCGTGGAAAAGTATATCGCCAAACCCCGCCCAAACGACGTTTCTCACTCGCAAACTTTTCACAATAGGTATGTGTTTAGACGAGCGAAAAAACCACGTGATTAACGACATGCTTGCATCTCATACTTTCTCGTGGTTAGCCAAACACGTGCGTCCGTGGAAACCGGGCAATGCTATGACCTGCGAGAGGTATCCCTACCTTTATGCCGATTTTACCACGTATAACCAAATGCCACGAAGTTCAACAGGTTATTTTCTGGCACGCCCG
>JAYEGG010000167.1:0-1364 GCA_034658995.1 Methanobacteriota archaeon
AAAAGCTCGTCGTCATTTCCCTCCACCAAGAGCAAGTTTGGCTCCGTAATCTCGATTGGGGGTTCGATCATCATCGTACCTCTAGACCCATCTCAATAGCAGCCTCCAGAACTTCCTGCGAATATGTTACATCATGGATGGTTTCGCCCATACGTTCCAACCGATGCAATCTAAAGTCATAAATCTCACTTTCCATAAACGCCCTGTGAGCTGCCACGATACACTCTATGCTGTGGGTTGTAGCGAACACCTGGGTATCAAACCGTCGCGCCGCTTCTCCGATGACCTGCCATACCTTGTGCAGGACGGAATGATGAAACCCATTCTCGATCTCATCCACGAGCACAACACCATTTGACGAGTTACCAATAGCCAGTACCATGCTGGTAAGGCGGGCGATGCCTTCACCCATGAAAGGCAAGGGCACAGGTCGCTTAAGTCCATCAATGGTACCATGGATCATGGGCGTATCGCCAACGACTATTACTGAAAGGCGGCGAAGACGTGGTTCAATGATCTTCAGCGCGTCTGTGAGTACGTCCAGTTGATCTTTGATCTCCAGTTTTCCAAAACGTTCGGCATCTTCTTTCACAGGTGTACGATCCCAGGAGCCTATCCGGATTGTCTGAAATGGTGGTGGCGGGGGAATTGGGTGAGCACGGATGCCCCCCTGATCCAATATCATGTAATAGCTGTTCTGTCCATTTTCTTCATTTTTTAATTTGAGCACCATGGGGAATTCCAGTGATGAGGAGATCTCTCCAACCATATCCGGACTACCCTGGATAAGTGAACTGATCTTCGCAATTTCCTCTGTTTGACTGACCATATTCAATCGAAGTACCCGAACACCAGTTTCTTTGTCATCCCCTTCCAGCTTTATCTCCTTTGATGTATCGAATTCGCTGAATAGCGAATCCCATGGTGTTTCAGCCATTCGTCCGATTTCAACCGTCACCGACCCAATACCTCGAAAAGCATTAAGTCTCAAGGTTAATTGGGGGTTGTATGCACCGCAGTGGATGAACAACGCCTCTAATAAAGTCGTTTTTCCTACGTTATTTACCCCAGCAATCAAGTTGACTCGTTCCAGATTGGTAACATTCAACTCATGGAAGCATCGAAAGTTGGTTACTTCAAATGATTGATACATAATTATAGTTCCCTGCTTGCCGATATGATCGGTTATTTTTGTTGCAGGTGTTCTTATGTGAGCATCATTCATATCCATTGCTATCGGCGTATATCCAATATTTGGAGTTCGCTCTGAACTATATCCCCAAACCACCCCACACACCATTTTTATTTACGAAGAAGTACATCGCCAGCCCCCGTCCGAAGGGCATTTCTTACTCGCAAACTCT
>JAYEGG010000167.1:1464-3497 GCA_034658995.1 Methanobacteriota archaeon
CGGCGTATATCCAATATTTGGAGTTCGCTCTGAACTATATCCCCAAACCACCCCACACACCATTTTTATTTACGAAGAAGTACATCGCCAGCCCCCGTCCGAAGGGCATTTCTTACTCGCAAACTCTTCACCAAACTTTTCACAAAAGTTTGATCAAAAACTGGCTTCCACCCCGGAAGGGCATTTCACACCCGATTATGAAGACGTATATCACCAGACCCCACCCGGAGGGCATTTCTTACTCGCAAACTCTCACAAAAGTTTGATCAAAAACTGGCTTCCAACCAGTCAACAGATCCGGGTTCATGCCCCTCGATCGTAGTTCCGCTACCGAGTGCATCAAGAACCTCGCTGATCGTCTCAGCGACCTCTTCCACCGTTTTGCCGGTTGTATCGATCTCATATACCCTGTCACGCCCGCACCATTCGACCGCCTCGACAAGGATCACGTCGATCACCTCAGCTTCCACGTTCTCTGAAATCTTTGCCCCGCGATACCCGCGCTCCTCAAGGCGCCTCATAAGTTCGCCAGGGGATAGACGGAGCACGATTGCAACATCGCAGACATGGTGTGAGAGATGCCCCTCGATCACAAGATTTCCGCCCCTGCCATCTGCAATCTCACAAACACGATCATGCACCACGTCCATATCAGCAATCAGGGAGCCCCGCTCTTTGTCAACGCCCAGGTGCAGCCCTTCGTCCTTGATGAGTCCATTCAGATCGAGCACGCCCCCTATACGGGCACATGCGGAAGTTTTTCCGGTTCCGGGCGTGCCTGTGATTCCGATGATCATGGTTGTTATGTTGTTATGGTTGTGACCGCACCTTTTGTACCAGACTCCGCAGCGCATCAGCAACCTCATAACCAGATGCTGCCCAGTGCACGACCACGCCATCGATGCCATCGATCTCGACAAGCCCTGCCCGCTCAGACTGGCAGCAGCGTGCAATGAACGGCTTTGTGATCGGGTATAATCCGCTGGTCTGCGAGCAGATGTTGATGAATTTGTAGTGGATCTTCGGGAACCGCTGATCAAGGATCATCTTCGAGATGTCGCAGCCGATCAGGGTGGCAGGCTCAGTAATCTCCTCGCTGTCAAGATATCTCCCGGAGAGTCCTGATGTGAAGCAGGGGAATACGGCATCGTCACCCTCAAACTGCCTCAGGTCCAGGATGTTGTGCGTAAACACGACACCAAGTTCGCCGAGCAGACAGTCGCTTAGCTCTCCGACCATATAGGTGAGCCAGCCTGGAACGGGCGGCACCACATCGATCACATCGATCTCGAGGAGGTCGCCCAGATCCGGTTTGTGCACGAATGTGAGGTGCTGGTCCACACTCTTGAATATGACCGTGTTTACAGTGTCAGTCTCGTATTCGCGGGCTATTTTCACAAGCCGGGTCCGGTTGTGCATATTCACAAGTTCATCGTGTTGTGCGACTTCATCTCCTGATGCTACCCGTGTTAACGCGGTAACTCTTTGGAATAATCCATCCCCCTCGCTTGTTATGGTGTAGATGGCGCAGCCGTCTGACGCAAAGATGATCAGGTACTCCGAGAGGAAGTACATCTCAGACTCCGTGTTCCGGAGGGTCTTGCGGCGCAGAAGTTCATCGTGCGCCTCGAATAGTGTTTTCGACGTGCGGATCACGCCGACCGCTTTATATTCGGGTGGGAATATCATGGGGATTTATCTCGTTGTACGTGTTTAGCTAACTATAAGATTGCAGCTAAATACATACGGAACCACAAGATTACACTGATTTCCACAAGATTTCTGTGTTAATCTCGTGAAATCTTGTGTAATCTCGTGGTTTTTCGCCTTGGCTAAACACATACATCTCGTTTATCTGGCTCCTGAAAATAAATTTTTCATCATTCTGTTGTGCAATTGTGCTGTTTAGTTTGCAATAAATCTTTTCCTGACACCTCCCATGTTACTCCCCTGCGCATTAAGATACTTCGGAAGGACACTCTCCAATTGTGTGCTTTTTGTGGGTGGACTGCTGCCAGGTATCGATGAAACGT
>JAYEGG010000168.1:0-3485 GCA_034658995.1 Methanobacteriota archaeon
CTTACCAGGCAAAGTGGTACTATCCTGAGCTATGTGGAGACGTGGATCCGGAAGCGATACATCAGGATTTCGTGGACAGGTTCTGCCCGGGTCTGGATTTCGATGTGAGAACACAGGGTGTGTTCACATATCCGGCGCCTGCGAGTTGATGGCTGAAGAGTATGGTAGCAACAGAGAGCACGAGAGCGTGCGAGACAACAACTGAACCGAGAACCAAGAGACTGGAAATACAGGAGCAATACAGGAAGTTTGTCGGAAGGAAGATATTTTTTATCTCCTTCTGCCTTTTTTTGATAGTCCTTATATCCGGCATATCGTTATCACTTGGATCTGCGAGCGTCACTCTTTTCGAGGCATATTCTGCGGTCTTTAACAGGTTTTTCCCTGATTATTTTCATACGACCGATTTTTTTGATGTGGTTGTATGGGATTTGAGATTGCCACGCATCGTGCTGGGCATCTTAGCAGGCTTTGGTCTTGCCATTGCAGGAGCGTCCATGCAGGGTATACTCAAAAATCCGCTTGCAAGTCCTTATACACTTGGGATTGCGCATGGTGCCGGGTTTGGTGCCACCCTTGCCATCATCTATGGCGTTGGCTTCTATGGTATTGGACGCTTTCTATTGATTGGTAATGCATTCATCTTCTCCCTGGTCCCGGCATTTGTCATCCTTGGATTATCGCGATATAAGCGAGCAACGCCAGAGACGATGATACTTGCTGGTATCGCGATGGGGTATCTATTCAGTGCGGCGACGTCGCTTATGTACTACTTTGCCGAGCCAGAGGCGCTGAAGCTTGCGGCAATCTGGATAATCGGGAGCCTTGGAAGAGGTTCATGGGGTAATGATGCTTCCCTTGCCATCATACTTGTGTGCTGCAGCCCACTGCTTCTGATGAAGGCATGGGACCTCAATGTGATGGGTGCCGGGGATGAAACCGCAAAAAGCCTCGGCGTAAATGTTGAACGCACCAGAATCTCCATAATGATGGTCGCATCACTGGCAGCAGCAGGTATTATATGCTTCACCGGGACGATAGGGTTCGTTGGGTTGGTTGCCCCGCACATAACCCGGATGGTGATTGGCGGTGATAACAGGTTTGTTGTACTGGCGTCAGGTGTTTTCGGAGCAGCTTTTCTGATTGGTATGGATCTTATTGCCAGAATGGTCATAGCACCCACCATAATCCCCGTTGGTATAATGACAGCCTTCATGGGGGCCCCTATCTTCATTTATCTCATAATGAGAAGGAAGAAAGATTATTGGTGAAACAATGAAACTAAAGATGAAGGACGTGGAATTTAGCTATACAAGCGTGCCCGTGCTCAAACGTGTATGCCTCGAGCTTGCACAATCAGAGATGCTCGGGATCGTGGGTCCGAATGGTGCAGGAAAATCCACGCTGATCCGATGCATAAACAGAATTTTAAATCCCCGGAAAGGGCGCATACTGCTGGACGAAATAGAGATACAGGAGATGCACCGAATGGAACTCGCCAAAAAAATGGGGTATATCCCGCAGAGCACCTCGCAAACCTTCCCTGCCACGGTCTTTGATACCGTTCTCATGGGCAGACGTCCCCACATTGGTTGGCGCAGCAGCGAAGAGGACAATGAGAAGGTTTTGGATGTGCTGGAGATGATGAAGATCGAAGACCTTGCCATGCGGGATATCAACGAGCTTAGTGGCGGTCAGGAGCAGAGGGTGTTCATTGCAAGAGCACTTGCACAAGAGCCAGAGGTTCTCTTACTCGATGAGCCAACCTCCAACCTTGATATACAGCACCAGCTTGAGGTGATGGAGATCATCAAAGATCTCGTGGTAAAGAAAAGTATCTCGGCAATCATGGCAGTACATGACCTCAATCTCGCATCGAGATACACTGATAGGGTGGTCATCATGAAAGATGGCATGATATTTGATGCCGGCAGTCCTTCCGATGTCCTCACGCCCGAAAATATCAGATCGGTCTATAACGTCGAGGCTGATGTGATCGATCGGAACGGGGAACGTCCGTATATCGTACCGATAAGGTCTGTGATGGCAGATTGGGGGGGTTGAATGAGACCAGGGTCCGTGATGTGGGATATGAAATGGACGATGTATTTACTGGTTTGTATTACGATACTGATTTAAAAGTTTAAGTTCCGAACACGATAGTTACAATTCATACGCGATATGTAATACATGTTGTGCGTATGCCTCCACAGAACACAACCGCAAGGAGGTAATATACAATGAAAACGAAGACAACACTGGCTAAAATAGCCATGGCAATGCTCTTGCTGACATTACCGGCATCAGCATCAGACTACACGCTCGAAATCTTCGGGAACGCGAACGAAGACGAGACGATAAACATGCAGGATGTGACCTACACCGAACTGATCATCCTTGAATACCGCGACAGGACAGAGCTTGCGGACGGAAAGCACGACGGCAAGATCAATATGCAGGATGTGACCCAGATCGAGCTTGTCATTCTTGGGAGAGAGTTGGAACTGACGCTCATCGATTACGATGGTGAGACAACGACAGTCCGGAAGCCAATCGAGAGTGTGGTTGTGGTGACCGACGGTCTTGCAGAGATGACCCGTATCGTTGGAGCCGATGACAAAGTGATCGGCGTGGATACGGTGGTACGTGAGAAGCCAGTATACTTCCCTGATCTGAGTGAGAAGCCAAGCGTTGGAAAGCGTTTCGACCTGGATATTGAGGCGATACTCACGTTAGATCCTGATTTAGTTCTTCTGGGCAGGAGGGGCTGGTACACCCCGGGACTTGAGGATCATCTCGAAGGCACAGGTATCGATATCGTCCGTCTGGGTGCATGGGGACCAGGTGGCGGGTTTGACACGGTTGCGACGCTCGGATATCTCTTTGGTTCGGATGAAGCAGAGGCTGCACGTGAATATCAGGAATGGTATGGCGGGTATGCTGATATGCTCCGCGAGAAAGTCTCAGGACTCTCAGAGGATGAGAGGACCACGGTCTTTCTATCGTCCATGCATGGAGGCACACCACCATCGGGTCATCTGAACATATTTGTCGGAGGAAGTGTGCCGGAGGTAAGCCTTGAGATGGCAGGTGGGAAAAATATAGCCCACGATCTCATGGATGTTGAAGGCTATATCAGCGTTGAGACCGAGTGGATCATGGAGCAGGACCCCGAGGTCATCATCGCTGAGTGCTGGCAGGGGGGCTACGAGACAGATGATTCCGGCAATATGAGGGCAGTGTATGACAACCTGCTGGATATGCCAGCGTTACAGCAGGTGAGGGCAGTTGAGGGAAACAGGGTTTATGTCACGCGCTTTATGTGGGCTGCACACCCCATCATGGCACTCTACATGGCGAAATGGTTCTATCCGGACATCTTCGGAGATCTGGATCCGCAAGCAGTGCATCAGGAATACATAGACACCTTCCAGGGCGTAGACTTCGATGTGAGTGAACACGGCGTATTCGTGTATCCGCCGCAT
>JAYEGG010000169.1:0-3484 GCA_034658995.1 Methanobacteriota archaeon
GAAAAGACCGCCCACTACACGTATATCCGGACTTTCGGTGAACTGAAATAGGCATCCCTTCTATCGTCACGGTTTTAGGTGGTTTGAAATCACCGCAGAGGACGCGGAGTACGCAGAGTTTCATCTCCCTCCCGTCCCTCTGCGCCCTCCGCGGTTAAATTTCTTGCTCTAATCACCAGGATTTTAACCGTGTGGTATTGAGCATGTACCTTTTCGTGGGAAATTTGCTAAAAACCCATAATTTATTGAGTGTATTCAAAAATAGTGTTTTGCGGAGGGTAACAAACACATCATATCTTTGTGACATGTTTTGGGTAGCAAGTTACATTTCGCCGAAAAATGGGGTATATCCGGATGCCGGGCACATAGCAGAGGACGTGATGTTAGACACTTTTTATTATTTTCTGGGACGATTCGAAAACCGCAGAGGGACGGGAGAGAGAAACAACACCCCTCTGCGATCCTCAGCGTCCTCTGCGGTTAATCTTTTTTTGCCATGATCCACTTATCCAGAAGAAATTAAAAAGTCTCTGATGTTAGCCGCAGTTGCACTTGATCCCTGGCAGTTGCCAGAACGGTTGCGCCATATGGTGATGAGGTGCACGCTCTTTAGGCGGTGGACGCCCCTGAGGAAAGTGTTATCCGCACGACAGTCGTTGGAAGAATATAGCATGACCCTGATTCGACCGGCGATACAATCTGATGAAAGATCGGTTTATGATCTGATCACAACGCTGATGGGATTTTCGCTTGACCGGGAGGCGTTTCACGATGTCTTCGTCCGGAATCTCCACTCTACAAGCGTGCTGTATTATGTTGCAGAGAGTGATGGAACTGTTGTTGGTTTCGGAAGTCTCCATATCGAACTCCAGCTCCATCATGTCGGACCTGCCGGGGAGATTCAGGAGTTGGTCGTGTATGAAACAGTTCGCAGCAAAGGTATCGGCGCAGAGCTCGTGTCAAGACTTGAAGAGGAGGCAGAGAAGCGGGGCTGCGTCTCCCTTGAAGTCACGACGAGAAAAAGATGGGTTGATGCGCAGCGGTTTTATGAGCGGGTGGGCTTTAAAAAGACGCATGTGAACTTCACAAAAGCTTTAATAACGCAAAAGCATCAGGTAAAGACCATGCCTGATAGAACGGTCTCTGATGTGATAGTTGCCGGGCTCTCTTCATGGGGTGTGGAATACATCTTCGGGCTTCCAGGTACGACCTGCCTTGGTCTGGTGGATGCGATACGCAGACAGGAGGGGATGACGTTTGTCAAGGTGCGGCATGAGGGGGCGGCAGCGCTCATGGCATCCGCATACGCCAAGCTGACCGGGAAGGTGGGCGTCTGCTTGACAATAGCAGGACCTGGCGCAACCAACCTGATCACAGGACTCTACGATGCGAAGATGGATCGTGCACCGGTTTTAGCAATCACAGGTCAGGTCAAGCTCCAGTATGTGGGACCTGGTAGCTTTCAGGAGATCGATCAGGACGCACTATTCAATTCCTTCTGCGTCTTTAATAAGACGATAAACTCAAAAGAGCAGACAATTGAACTTGTTACTCTGGCGTTGAGGCACGCTCTGGTGGAACGGGGCGTGTCTCACCTTGCGATTCCAAACAATATTCAGAAAGAACCGCTTGAAGCAGATATAGAACCGATGGAAGGGCGGGTTCCGGATCTCAGGATATCGAATACCGGACTGATCGAGAGGGCGGTGGGTCTGATAGAACAGGCAGAGCGTCCTGTGATAATCGCTGGTTGGGGTGCAAGGGATCAGCGAGATAACTTGATTAAGCTCTCCGAAAGAATAAAATCTCCGATTATAACCACTTTTCGTGCAAAAGGTATCGTTCCCGAGGACTCTCCTCTTTCTCTCGGTGTCCTTGGCGATGTCGGAACCCCTATGGCACGAAGATGTGTCGATGATTCCGACTTACTACTGGTCTTCGGTTCATCGTTCTCTGAGAAGACAAATATCCCGAGGAAAAGGACGATTCAGGTGGATATCGACCCGATGAATCTTGCGAAAGGTTTCCCGATAGAAATTGCCATTCTGGGAGATTGTGGGGTTGTGATCGAACAATTACTGGACAACGTAGGAGAACGAGAGACTCATACCGTATCAGGGGATTTCGGAACCGAGAAGAGAGAATGGCATGCCCAGCTTGAGAAAGAGGCAGACCCGAGGGTGGCGCCAATGCGTGCTCCGTTCATCTTTAAGGTGCTGCGAGAGGTTATAGATCCGGATGCAATCATAACCATCGATGTTGGAGACAACGGCTTCTGGTTCGGACGAAATTTTCTGATGGAACGGCAGACGCTTCTCATGTCAGGGTATCTCGCCACAATGGGTTTCGGTCTCCCCGCGGCAATCGCAGCCAAACTAACATCTCCGAATAGGCAGGTCGTCTGCATCACGGGAGACGGCGGTTTTACCCAGGTGATGGGCGATTTCCTGACCGCGGTAAGGAATAATCTGGATATCACCGTGATAATCCTGAACAACAGTGAGCTTGCGATGATACGTGCGGAGCAGATGATAGAGGGATACCCAATGTTTGCTACCGAACTTAACAACCCGGATTTCTCGGAGTATGCGATCTCCTGCGGGGGCGCTGGATTCAGTGTGAAAGAGCCGGGGGAGCTGAAAGGTTCTCTGGAAAAAGCGCTGGATGCGAAGAAACCCGCGATCGTTGATATTGAGACTGATCCAGGGAGATTTTAGGTGCGAGGGGCGCGATAATACCCGAGACATTCTGGCAATTGTCCGACGAGGTATTTTTCATTCCTTCAACTGCTCCAGCCACTTTTTTGTATTTATGGTACGCGGATGCTCATCGCCATAGAACTCCTGGAACATGCTGTATGCCTGCTGAAAACATGTTTTCACACGCTTGCGATCACCGAGCGCATACCATGCCGAGCCGATGTTGTTGAGTCTTGTTGCCACATCAGGATGCCTGTCGCCATACACCTCCCTGTTGATCGAGAGAGCCTGCTCATAGTACTCAATCGCTTTCTTATGCTCGCCAAGTGCTCTCCATGCCATGCCTATATTGTTGAGCATTGTTGCAACATCCGGATGCCTCTCGCCGTACACCTCCCTGCTAATCGAGAGAGCCTGCTCATAATACCCGATCGCTTTTTCTGGCTCTCCAAGCGCATGCCATGCCATGCCTATATTGTTGAGCATTGTTGCAACATCCGGATGCCTCTCGCCGTACACCTCCCTGCTAATCGAGAGAGCCCGCTCTAAATACTCAATCGCTTTATTATGCTCTCCAAGCGCATCCCATGCCAAGCCGATGTTGTTGAGTCTTGTTGCCACACCAGGATGCCTCTCGCCATACACACCCCTGACAATGGAGAGCGCCTGCTCATAGTACTCTATTGCCGATCTGGCATTTCCAAGATCGTACTGGATATTACCCAGCAGATCAAGAGCCTGAGCAGCAACACCCTTACCGGCTTCTCCCAACTCTTCAGCAACCT
>JAYEGG010000170.1:0-3479 GCA_034658995.1 Methanobacteriota archaeon
GCATGTATACTTTCACGAGAAAAGCATGACCCGACCAAAAGTATGTCTGGCTACGCAGACGCCGCTGATCAGGCTCAAACTCCAGTACAGCGAGTTACTTGACAAATATGGGCCGCTTCCTGATCCGGTGCCGTTTACGTGCCTTGAGGAGGGGGAGGATTACGAGTTTACCCCGGGCGGGGTTCCGAAGATGGTTTACCCGCTGCAAAGGATGTTGATTGAGAAGAATCTGGTGGAGAGTGTGCACTGGATATCACTTAACATGATGGGACCTGAGCGCGTGCTTGTTGATGATGTACTCATCCACAACATCATGCTTGAGCAGAAGTATGTCGCGCCGTATTCCCGATTTAAGGAGCGAATATGGACTGAGATCCACAATATCGACCGAAAACCGGTTGGTGTGGTTGAGTTCTCTGCCTACGCAAGGTACAACTGGCTTTGTGCGGAGAAGATGTTTGAGCTGTCACCGATCGATATCTTCTATATCCACGACTTCCAGCAGTTGCTTGTCGGGGGCATGCTCGGGCTTGCTGCGCCAACGGTCTTCAGGTGGCACATCCCGTTTGATCTGGACAACACATCAAGCTACGTCAGGCGGTTCATTGTCAGGTGCCTCGAGTCGTTTGACGGAGTCATCGTCAGTTGCAGGCGCGATCTCGAGGGGTTGATACGGGCAGGATACCATGGCAGAGCCTATCAGTCATATCCCTACATCAACCAGTATGATTGGACCGAGCCGTCAGACCGGGAATTTGATGAGTTTTGCGACCGGTTCGGGATAACAGACGATGACAAGCTCCTCCTGGTTGTAGCCCGGATGGATCAAATAAAAGGTCAGGATGTTGCGATCAAAGCACTCTCGCAGATCGATGGCGCAAAGTTGATGTTTATAGGAAATGGTAGCTTCACAAGCAGCGAACGAGGCGGCTTGGCACACCCAAAGGCGACGATGTGGGGCACATACTTAAAAAAGCTTGCGAGAGATATTGGGGTGGCAGACAGAGTTATATTTACCGGATATATCCCGGACAACCTCGTGAAATCGGCATACAAGCGGTGCGATGTGCTGGTCTTCCCGTCCCGTAAAGAAGGATTCGGTCTGGTTGTGGTGGAGGCATGGATGTACCGTAAACCGGTGGTCGTGAGCGATGGGGCTGGCGCCTCCGAACTGGTGATGGATGGCGTGAACGGGTACCAATTCGAGTCCGGAAACCACGAAGAACTTGCAGAGAAGATTAACACGATCCTTGAAAACCCGGGCGATTCCGAAGAGATGGGTGAGCGAGGACACGAGACTGCAAGACAATGTTATATAGAAGAAGGTGTGAAATTAATAACAGATGTATTCGATGATGTCATGACCGATTTCACTCACTAAAAGGGGGGCAAAATGTCAGATTTCACATTCTATAAGGCAAGATACCAATCCGAACTTACTGGAAAGAGTGCACGAGATATTCCCGAGTTGATTTCAGCCATAAAAGACGTGGATGAAAGTTCGATCTTCCACCACATCTATCATGCGCTGCTTGATCAACATTTTCTCCCGATGGAGTATCCAAACGACTTCGCATACTGGATCGCTGACGTGCTGCACGAGCCTTCTCTTGCCGAACGACTTGCAGACCCTGACCTGCGCGAGATCCATGATCTGGACGCGCTCAGGGCAAGGATCGTTGATATCATCGAGGACTATCTCAACATTTATGACGTGAGCGGCAGGGCTGGAGTCGGGCAGGAATTCCATTTTATCAAGAGCATCAGCGTCATCTTCCCGACAAGGCACGTTGCATCAAATATGGGTGAGGCGCTGGATATCCTGAAAGTTATCGACCTAGATTCGATCTTCTATTACTTCATCGCAAGCCGGATGCTCGGCGGAGAGCATTACAAAGCGTTTTCACGATGGGTAACTGAGAATACCAGCCATGAGCTGATGGAAAATCTGAATACTATATGTCCGTATGGTTTTGCAAGCACAAACGCCATGAGGCTCGAGATCGTCAAGATCATCGAGAAATATTTCTGGGAGCATCTATGAACAAAAAGAGATCGGTCTGGGATTACGAGGATATCGTTGGAAGAGGTCTTCTCGAGGACCTTGAACTGCTTGCAGGAAACATCTCAGGCAAGGTTCAGCATGTCAACTCCACCTACACCGGAGGGGGCGTGGCAGAGATTCTGAATAGTTTGGTCCCGCTATTTAAGGGGCTTGACATTGAAACAGAATGGAACCTGATACGGGGGGACGATGAGTTCTTTGCAGTCACAAAAAGCTTCCACAACCAGCTACACGGCAGAGTGGGCGGTCCGGTCGATGTTCAGGCGCACGAGCAGGTCAGTGTGCTGGAGGATCTCGAGATGCAGATCGACGAACTGAGCACGAAAAAGCGGATGCTTGAGACCTACATGCACTGGAGTGACGTGAATGCCAGTGAGATGACAAACGACGGGGACTTTGTGTTTATGCACGACCCCCAACCAGCAGCGCTGATACGCACAAAAGAGAAGGGACACTGGATCTGGAGATGCCACATCGACGTTTCAAGCCCTGATCCGCTTGTCTGGAACTTTCTCCGGGACTTCGTCTCAAAATACGATGCATCGATCTTCTCGACACCGCTGTTCTCAAGACCCGACCTCGGGATCAGGCAGTTCCTTGTGCCACCCTCAATCGATCCGCTGAGCGACAAGAACATCGAACTTACGCAGGGCGAGATCGACAAAGTCCTTGATAAATACGAGATTGTCACAGATAAACCGATCATAACGCAAATATCACGATTCGATCGATTGAAAGACCTCCCCGGAGTCATCGATGCATACAAACTGGTGAAGAAGCGGATAGACTGCCAGTTGATACTCGCGGGAGGAGTTGCAGCAGACGATCCGGAGGGGATGGAAGTATACCAGGAAGTCCTGAAGAAAGCGGAGGGTGAGGCTGACATCCACCTGCTGCTCGGATCGCCGCCATTCTCTGATATCGAGATCAACGCGTTTCAACGTGCGTCCACCGTAATCATGCAGAAATCGCTGAAAGAAGGATTCGGGCTTGTGGTTTCCGAGGGACTATGGAAGGGAAAGCCCGTGATCGGCGGAGCAACCGGCGGAATCCCGCTGCAAGTCATCAACGGCGTCACAGGCTATCTTGTGCACTCAGTCGAGGGCGCGGCATACAAGATCGCTAATCTTCTGAAGGACCCGGAACTTGCCAGAAAGCTTGGAGAAAACGGACGGGAGCATGTCAGGAACAATTTCCTGATAACAAGACATCTTAAGGATTACCTTCTTGTTATGCTCAGTCTTGAGAACCCGTCAAGGATTATCCGGCTGTAAGTATTGGTATACTCGGGCGTGCCAGAAAATAACCTGTTGAACTTCGTGGCATTTGGTTATACGTGGTAAAATCGGCATAAAGGTAGGGATACCTCTCGCAGGTCATAGCATTGCCCGGTTTCCACGGACGCACGTGTTTG
>JAYEGG010000171.1:0-3444 GCA_034658995.1 Methanobacteriota archaeon
GGGGAAAAGTATATTTCACAGTTGAACAAAATACGTGTTGTATGGACTCCCATACAAAGTTCAGATGGGGATCAGCGGCAACGATTCTCATCGTGATTGCCGCGGTTATCTATATCACCAAAGCATTCCTGACAACGATACTGTGGAGCGTCTTCTTTGCGTATCTCCTCTCTCCGATCTACTCATACTTCCTTCGCATCACCAAAAACAAGCAGATATCGTCACTTCTCGCCATATCGATGGTGTTTCTTGCATTCATGATCCTCCTTCTCGGAGTGGTTGATGCCATGGTGATCGAGGTCTCTGACCTCGCAGAGTCAGAATATGCCCTTCAGGACACCGCGGATGATTTTTTCAGTTTCGTGAGCGATCTTACAGATAGATATGTCCCGGGTGCAGCCAGTTATGCAGAGGACGCGGGTCAGCAACTCGAAGATCTTGCCGGGCAGGTCCTGCCAAAATTGCTCTCACTTGCCGGAGGCGTGGTTGCCGGTGTTGCAGCCAGAACGCCGGTATACCTCGCGCAGTTCGGTGTTTCCATACTTCTCGTCTACTATCTCTTGATTGACGGCAAGAATGCCATGAACAAGGCGGTTTCCTTCTTGCCGGAGCAGAATATTGTCTTGCAGTTCCTCGATGAACTGAGACCCATCTATCACAGCCTCTTTAACGTATATTTCATCACATGTGTGTTGACCGGATGTATCGCAGCTCTCGGATTTACCCTGCTAGATATCTCATATCCGATCCTCTGGGGCGCGGCTGTGGCACTCTTTGCGCTGCTCCCGCTTGTCGGAACGAATACCGTCATCGTGCCCATGGTGCTCTACCATCTGGTGATTCAGGACTACGGGAGGGGTGGGATTCTGCTGATATTTGGCATAATTTTCCTTAATATAATTCCTGAGAATATTATCCGCCCTCGCCTTGCCATGCATGGCGCGGCGATACATCCGGTGATCACCCTCCTTGCATTTGCCGCGCCACTCTTCGTTGTCGGGATGATAGGGATCGTTGTCGGACCTGCGCTCTACGGCTTTCTTCTTGCGGCTTACAGAACAAAGATCCACCTGATTGATGCGGCATCTGCGGCTGCACTGGAAAGAGAAGGAATGACGTAGTGGATGAGTAGCAGAGTGAAGTGGTGGGGGTGAAAAAGCCGGAGACTTCCCGGATGTAGCACAACAGTAATATACGTGTCGGTTCAGAATATCCGTGTGCATTACATGTACGAGAGAAAAAGGAGTCTTTAGAATGGTTATCGGAGTTACAATGATCAACGTGGTGCCAGGGCAAGAGAAGACGACATACAACGAATTATGCAGTCTCGATGGGATTAAGGAAGTATACCATGTGTTCGGGGAGTACGACTTCGTGGCAGTCATCGAGGTGCAGGGTTTGAGTGCACTCAACGCGCTGATCTATCTGATCAGAGAAAACAAAAGTGTTACTGCCACCAAGACTGTAGTCGGCGCTGAGTTTTAGTTGCCAGATAACCGGTTTGCAGGCGACAGGATCGTTTGCACAGAAACAGCTTTTATGCTATGAGTTTAGGTGCTGCTTCGCACAATAGTTACAATTTTCATATGAAAATAGATGACGCCCGGACCGGGATTTGAACCCGGGGCGGAGCCTCGACAGGGCTCCATGCTAGGCCACTACACTATCCGGACAGGAGATAGATGCCGTGGTAAACAGTTTCCACCGATGCCACTTAAACGTTTTGATGAAATCGCGGGGGTGCCGACGCGCTGGTTGTATTTGATCCCACTTGGAGTTGAGATCTACCCGATCCCGAGCAGCGATGTCACAGCCGACTTGCAGACCACCGCGCTGATCGCGCCGATCCACACCATCAACACGAAGTGTGTGGTCCCGTTCAGCAGATTGCCACCATCCACGAGCCGGATCATCACTGCTGAGAGTAGTGAATGTGATATTATGATGATCGTCACCAGAGTGTACAGGGCACCGATGTTGATGTCTGTGTACAGGATCATGCCTATTGACATGCCAGGCGGCATCTCCACACTCTCAAACATGCCCTGCATCAGTTCAACCACGCCAAGCGAGATGTAGAGCGTAAACCCGATGCCTGCGGTGAGCCCGTAAAAGACGCCGACCATGGTCGATGCAGACTGGTACCGGAGTTTCCTGAGCAGGATGATGTGGTGGATATTGGTCGCGATCATATCGCCAACGATCTCCGCTTTTGCGCCGAGGTGGGTGGATTCGACAAACATCGTACTGAACCGGTGGATCAGGTTGCTCCCGGTCTCGACCGCAAAGAAGTCCCAGGATATGAGCTTGTCGATTCGTGATAACAATCTGCTGTATAGGTGGTTGATGTCTGTGGTGAGCGGACCGAAATCGTGTGCGCGTAAACTCTTGAGCGCTTCGATAACCATCCCGCCCCTTGCACCGGCAGAACTTCCGAGCGATCTGACAAACGAGGGGTAGTTGTTGTCCTTCCGCTTGATCCTTGCTTCCTCTTTGCCTGCGATGCGTCCTGTATATAGAAGCGGTGTAAGCACAAGTGCCGCCTTGATCACCCCTGGAGCGGTTATGAACCTGGTGAGCAGAGCGACAACCAGACATCCGGCAAGTGAGATAGTCACCGATCGTTTCAGATTGCGCTTAGCCGCACTCTCGATGTTGAGTTGCTGCCATATCTTGTCCTTTGGCACCTTTGATCTGATGAAGAAGATGACTGCGATATCGGTCATCACAAATGCAAAGACCGATATCAGCATCAGGTTCGTGGCGTTCATGCCAGTGATGATCGGCATGATCGCTGAGAATGATGCCAGGAAGATGAGGGACATGACCAGGGACACAAACATCTCTTTTACGATGTCAACGGTCGTGATCGCACCGCGATACATCGTGTCATAGTCACTCATCACAACATCCTGCTCAGATTCTAAAAACCGCTCGATCGGCTCTCCGGACTGTACCGCATGTGCCAATCTGTCAAGAAAGTCCGCGAATATGATCGACGGGGTCCGCGCGGCGATGAAACGACATGCGTCCGCAAGACTCAGGTTCCATGTATCCATGAGTAAAAATATTTTCTGGGACTCTTCTCTGAGCAGGTGATAGTTCTGATCGTGCGCAAGAATGTTGAACAGTTCCTTGCGCGACGTCTGCGCCAGCGAGAGTGCACCCAGCTGGGTGACATAATAATGCATGTTGCTGTCGATCTCGTTTGCCTTGCCCGCCGCCACCGAAAAAGGATACATGATCACGAATGCGATGCATGTGACCGGGAGAACGATCAGGACATACTGCGCAGGACCAAGAAAAAGTTTCGGAAACAGGACATACAACAAGCCAGAGAGCAAAAATCCGAATACAACGATCGGTAGGGCGAATCGCTTGATATATCTCGGAAGTGGTACACCCAGTGATGCGATTGCCTTCTTAGTGTCCATGGTACCCCCC
>JAYEGG010000172.1:0-3441 GCA_034658995.1 Methanobacteriota archaeon
GTCACATTGTAGCAGTATGTGCCGCTCGGATAATCGTATGGATCATAGCCCTTCCGATCAGTGTACCGGTCGTCCGCAGGTATCGTGCGACCGTCGAAGGTGACCTCAACATCAGCATCCATGCCAGTGGTGCCCTCCTTGCTCCATGTCCAGTATATGTACAGCCGTGCGTTCCGGGCGGTTGCATTGAGAGGGAGCGTCAGGTTGCACTCGACTGCATGCTCATCATCAGGACTCATCTCGCCCGAGTAGCTGCTGTTTCCGATGGTGCACACGATACTGCCGTTGATTGTGCCGTGCTCAAACGTCTCTATCGAGTCATCGCCATAGTATCCCATCGACTCGCCCACCGTAACAACGGCGACTGCCATGTTGTTCTCTTCGTCTGCTTCGTTGATCGCGTCGTTGGCATCCACCATCGCACGTAATGTGTACTCGATCGTCTCATCAGGATTCCAGGTGAATTGCACAGTCTCGCTCTCGCCTGCGCCGAGATCCGGAATGCGGATCGATCCGAGGAGGATGCTTCCCACAGACAACTCTATATTGAATGCATCCTTGACATCATAATCAGTTGGATTTTGCATAACGACCTCGATTGTATTATCAGCCTCCGCAAAGACCCGGTCAGGCACTTTGATCTCGGTGATTGTCAGATCTGGTTTGTTTGGCGCAGGTGGCGTTGGTGTGGGCGTCGCCGATCCGCTGTCTTCCAGCGTGAGCACCGCAATGAACGGATGAATCGCGGTTTCAGTGCCTCTCTTGAATAAGATGGTGTTTTCTGCCGTATTAAAATATGAATGGACATCGAAGGTCTTAAGATCAAAACCGTAAGCAGAATCCCCCATGCTGTCTGCCACATCATCGCCTCCAATCGGGTTGTCGTTCATATGGAGGTAGTCCTTCTCTCCGGGATCTCCGCAGAGATACCCAACAGTGAGGCTTGCATCCGAATTTGCGGATGTTGCAGCAGCGAATGAGGTGGTGCATTCATCGTGCGGCGTCTTGTAGTTCAGATTCTCGTGCCCGTCGTTTATCCAGTATTCAACCTCCGGTGCATCATCGTTCTCACTCTCGTAGACCGCTGCAAGCGTGATGCCGTAAACCCTGCCATCGATGTCGCCGGCAGTCCTGACTGATACGGTGTTGGCTCCCTTCGTGATATCAGAGGTGACCTCGTAAGTCACAAGGTACACCCCGTAGCCGGTGCACACCACATTGGAGTTGTCGTCCTCAGCACCTGCAAGATTCAGCGTCCCGAGCGTATCTCCATTGACCGTGGTCTTGACCGTTCCGGTGTAATCCGGGTTTCCCCCCCAGATACCGACATATAGGCGGGCATAGACCACGTCCCCGGGCAGATCGAAGCTCTCGGTGTATGGTGTGCTCTTGGCATCCTCGTTACCGTGCCCGCCAGCCACATACACCCCACCGGCAACGGTGCCATGCGTAACAGAAACGATCGGTGTACCATCGAATTCGTAATCTGCCGCTGCCTGCTGGGCAAGGGTCAGCAACAATATACATATTAGTAGATATTTAAATTTTGCCATAATTCATACCATTCCAAATAATTTTTTTGTATAATCCCTGCTCATGATAGTCTCCTCGTTACAACGATCGATGCGAGAATCGTGAGACTCGCAAGGAGTGATCCAAACCCCGGTGACGATTCCGGTGGTGATTCCGTTGACCCGGAAGATGGCACCTGAACCCTCTCTGTATGTTCCACGATCAGCACGGTGCCGACCGGCTGCAAGTATCCGTCTATCTTCCGATCATAAGTCATGTTGTTCTGCGGCTGGATATACCCGGTAACATCCCGGGAGTCAAGATCAAAGCAGAGATCCCTCCACACATACGCCCCGCCTCTGTTGCACCCGCCATCCGCAGCATCCTCCGCGATCAGATGGCTGTTGAATGAGAGCGTGTCGTTCACACCCTCGTTTCCGGAGAGGTACATCGTATGGAGCGTGGCAGACTTGATATCATCGGAACTCCCGAACATCCTCTCAAATGAGACCGTCTCACTGTTGTGCTCTGTCCGGTAATTCAGGTTTATATTCCCCTCGCAGATCCAGTATTCCTTACTGGTCTCGGCGGAATCGCGGTAGACCGCAACGAGCGCGGTTCCCTTGACCCTGCCATCGATCTTACCGCCTGTTGTGATCGTCACAGTGTTGTCGTTGCCACCCGTGGTATATGCCAACACATCATAATGTATCCAGTATTCGCCGTTTCCGGAGCAGTACACATCCGGATTGGTGTCGTTTAACCCCGCAAGAGATATCGTTCCGAGATCGTGCCCGTTGAACACCACCGAAACCCAGCCAGTCGCTTCCTTTGTGCCGCCTTTCACCCCCACATAGAGATACGTGAAGAGAAGATCTGACGGGACGTCTTCAAAGACCTCCGTGTATGGTGAGGTGCCCACCCCGTGCCCACCATCAACATAGACACCTCCTACGACGGTGTCGTGCCTGATCGTATCGAGGTTGAATCCGTCAGAGGCGTATTGTGCGGATGCAACGGGAAGGGCGGATAGTATGAGCGTTGTCGTCAGTATGTACCCGATTTTGTTGACACGATGGTGTGCATTCTCTCGAACGATATTCCAGTTCATGGTCGTCTTCTTAGTGCAATGATCGATACGGTGATTGAAAGAATCGTAAGGACTGATCCGAACCCTGGTGTTGATTCTGATGCCGATGGTGATTCTGGTGTCGACTCGGAGGGTGAATCTGATGGTGGTTGATGCGATCCGTATGAGACCACAAGAAACGCGTTGCTCGGAGCCATAAAGTCTCCATCATCCCTGATCTGCACCGCGTTATCGCGGCCTACCAGATGCGCACTCACATCGCGCTCATCGATCGCGAGATCCGGATACGGATCGCCCGCGTACACACCGCGATACGTCTCATCATTGAATGTCAGGGTGTTTTCACCCTTATCCCCGGAAGCAACGACGGTTGTGAGGATCGCTCTCGTCACGTCCGCCACATCGCCCTGATGGACATCTCCTTCAAATACAAAATCCGTAGTTGCCGCCTCCGCGGTTATGCCGACCTCCTCACTTGCGTAGATGACATCGCATCCTTCTTTGACCCAGTACCGGATTTCATCTCCGTTTGGATCATTGTAAATAACCAGAAGCCCGATTCCGTTCATGCTGAACTTTTTAAAGTCGGTGGCTACATTTTCAACGACCGCCGTGTACGCTCCGCCGGACTTGACCTGATCGGTAACATCGTAGCAGTATGTTCCAGCCGGATAATCATAAGGTGATTCTCCCTTGCGGTCCGTGAATGCCTGATCCGGAGTTATCGCATTTCCCCCGAATGTGACCTGCATGTCCGGATACGCGCCATCGCTCCCGATATAACTCCATGTCCAGTACGTATACAGTCGTGCGAACTCGACTGTTGCACCTTCCGGGAG
>JAYEGG010000173.1:0-3425 GCA_034658995.1 Methanobacteriota archaeon
GTTTTTGTGAATGAAAAATACGAATGAAGGGAGCTAATCCCTTCACTACTTCGCTATTCGACTCGAATATCATTCCGGGGCGTTAACTGTTACGCACCTTTCTGCCATACATCCCAGCCTGGCGCACATTCACTCAGCGTCTCAGTAACTTCCTCAAGCAGTTCTGCCGGTATGCCGACCACGAGTTCGTCATCTGCGAGTCCTGCGTTCTTGGCTGCACCATCGCACCCAATCGAGACGTTGATATTGCCTGAGATGTATGGATAGGCAGTGGCATCCGCACATGTTGATTGTATGCCTGCGAAGTTCGCATTGAACCGTCCGCCGTGCCTGTAGATTACCGCCTGAACGATCCGCCTTGCCGCAAGCACGCCAGCCATGACCACGATCACATCAGGTCTTGCGCCGTCAGGATCGGTTAGCGCCCTGTCAAGTGGCGCAATGATGGTTGCGACCGTTGATCCGGGCGCAGGTCGTGGCATGTGGTCAACCACGCGCTTGGCAACACCGAGTGAGACTTCCTTATTCAGCTTGTAACGGTACAGCGCGCCCGTTTTAATTATCTGTCCGTAATCCTTGAACCCGATGGCTGCCGCGCCGCCATCGCAGGCATGCACGTCCACAGTGGCAAGGCTCACGGTATCTTTGAATCTGGCATCCTGAAGCATCTGACAGTACCGCCGTGGCGACTCGATCTCTGACAGGTCTCCCGGGATGTCTTCTTCCCGCTTTATGAGTGAGACTGCTACCGGTTTTCCGTTCAGTCCCAATAGGTTTACAAGTTTATCTGACATTTCCGCATAATCCATGCTAAAACCCTCCTTATGGGTGGATGTTGATTATCAAGCCATCTGTTAGATATAAATGTTGCCAAAAACCGCTCATCACATCCGTAAGATGGTGATTGCTAAGAAGAGACGCCCACCGGTGCAACTGGCGCGGACCTGTGAACAATCGGGACCCGCTCCACGGTCTCTGCGATCTCTCCGACCGTTGCATCGAGTTGCATCAGCAACATGCCCAGATTGGCGTTTGGTTTGACCAGTGTCACCAGCAGCATCTTTCTGCCCGCGCCCATAATGATCAAACGCCCGTGCCTTGATTCCACGATCATCCGCTTTGGCACTTCCCGATCCAGACCCTCTGCGGTGATTTCAGCGGCGCCAAGCACGGTTGCAGCCATCGCAGCAAATGCTCGCGCATCACCCGGTGCATTCGATGTGACCAGTATCCCATTCCGGCTCACTATCGCACTCGCCTCGATCGAAGAATCCGTATGTAAATTGGATAGGGTCTTGTTAAGTGTGGTTATCATAGCCATGTAATATGCAACCCCTCGGCGATATGCCTGTCTACATATTTCGGTTCGGGTGGTTATTAAACTTTCGGTTACATCAATAGATGGATTTGTATTATTTTCTGGCACGCGATCCGAATCAACAAGCCACCTGCAAGACACTTTTTATTATTTTCCGGGACGATTCGAAAACCGCAGAGGGACGGGAGAGAGAAACAACACCCCTCTGCGATCCTCAGCGTCCTCTGCGGTTAATCTTTTTGTATGTGTTTAGCCAAGGCGAAAAACCACGAGATTACACAAGATTTCACGAGATTAACACAGAAATCTTGTGAAAATCTGTGTAATCTCGTGGTTCCGCATGTATTTAGCTGCAATCTTATAGTTAGCTAAACACGTACATCTTTTTTTGCCATGATCCACTTATCCGGAAGAAATTAAAAAGTCTCACCTGCAAACCGCAGACTCGGAAAAAGATTTATGCACAATAACCGCACCATCTGGACATTACGACGTGTCAGAGATCCAGCCGACATCGCAAATATCACAGATCGGCACCATGCAACGCTTTGATACCGTCGCGCAACTAATATTGAGTAGTGATGTCCATGAATTATCGCAACGAAGAACTCCGGGACAAGTTTGTACGCATATTTGATACCACGCTACGGGATGGCGAGCAGACGCCTGGCGTATCGCTTGGTATCCAGCAGAAACTTATCATCGCAGAACAACTGGATAAACTCGGTGTCGACATCATCGAAGCGGGTTTTCCGATCGCATCTCCGGGTGAGAAGGACGCAGTCACCAGGATTGCGAAATTAGGTCTTAATTCGCAGGTGTGCGGGTTATCGCGGGTGATAACAAAGGATATCGACGCGTGTCTCGATTGCGATGTTGATATGGTTCACACATTCGTATCCACGTCCGATGTCCAGCGGATACACACCATCGATAAGTCCAGGGAAGAGGTCGTGGAGCTTGCTGTTTCTGCGGTGCAGCACATCAAGGATCACGGCGTAGCCTGCATGTTCTCGGCGATGGACGCTACCCGGACCGATATCGATTACCTGACCCAAATACACCGGGCTGTTGAGCAGGCGGGCTGCGACGTCATCAATGTTCCTGACACGGTGGGCGTGATGGTGCCATCCATGATGTACCGCCTGATCCAGGATATCGCGAAAACAGTCTCGGTGCCGCTTGACACACACTGCCACAACGACTACGGGCTTGCGGTCGCAAACAGCACCGCTGCCATCGAAGCAGGCGCAAGACAGGTTCAGGTGACGATCAACGGACTCGGAGAACGTGCGGGAAACGCTGACCTTGCAGAGACCGTGATGATCCTGCACACAATCTACGGCGCAAAAACAAACATCAAGACCGAGCACCTCTATGAGACGTCGCACATAGTTGAGCAGCACACCGGCGTCCGGATCCCACAGTTGATGCCGATTGTCGGGGAGAACGCGTTTGCGCATGAATCAGGCATCCACACGCACGGCGTGCTCGTGCGCACCGACACGTTTGAGCCAGGTGTGATGACGCCGGAGATGGTCGGGCACAAGCGCAGGATCGTTCTTGGAAAACACGCGGGCAGACATGCTGTAAAACTGGCGATAGAGGCGGCAGGATTCCAGACAACCGATGAACAGCTCGTAGAGATATTAAACCGGATCAAGGAACTCGGCGATAAAGGAAAACCGGTCACCGATTCAGATCTCTACGCCATAACTGAAACCGTTCTCGGAGAGGTCTCTAAAAAGGAGCAGTTCATCGATTTAAAAGAGGTCTCGGTGATGACTGGAAACATCATCACGCCGACCGCGGCTGTGAAAGCGTGCGTCGGCGGAGAGATGAAGGTCGTTGCAAACACCGGCGTCGGCCCTGTGGATGCAGCACTCGGTGCGGTGCAGAATCTGCTCGGCAATGGAACAAAGGTCCACCTGCATGATTTCAAGCTCGAAGCGATCTCAGGAGGCTCTGATGCTCTTGCAGAGGTGACCATCGCTGTAGAGGGTGCCGGTGGCAGGATCGTGAATGCACGCGCCGCAAGAGAGGATATTGTGATGGCGTCTGTCGAGGCGCTCGTAAATGCGATCAACCGGCTGATCATGGTGCGGGG
>JAYEGG010000174.1:0-3378 GCA_034658995.1 Methanobacteriota archaeon
GGTGCCTTGGGAGTCATCCCACCACGAGCCCGTGATCAGTGATCTGGTAACTCGCTTTCGTGTGTTTGAGTCCTGTCATCGCCTCGATAACAAGTTCGTCCTCGCCAAGGTATACGATATTGTCTGCGGTCGCTTTTAACATCGTCTCGATCTGCGGTTCTGCCGAGCCTTCGGTGTATGTGATGATGCCGGTGCCGCCAGCCATCTTGATTCGCAGGGTGTATGCCTTGAGCACCCTGATGATCAGGATCGGCGAGTTGAACGCAAAGAGCGTGGTTGACGAGTCCAGAATCGACCTGAACCGCTGCGCCTGCTGATGGACATATTGTAGCTGCTGGATGACTTTGCTTGCAATATCAGTCGGATTCTGTGGAAAAGAGATCGACATGTTCTTTGTTTCCGTCTGCATCGCACCAATTGAGCCTGAGGCTGTGTCGATCACGTACAATCGTTTATTCAGGACGTAATCGTGAATGAACCAGTTGAAAGCCATCATCTGCTGTTCGAGCTGTGCCAGGTCGTAATCGGTCATCAGATACATGCACAGATCATCGTCTTCCATAGCCTGACGGAGGAACTGGTAGCACAGTATGGACTTTCCGGTCTTTGGCGGACCATAGACCAGCGTCATCGTGTTCTCGGGCAGTCCTCCGGTCAGTTCATCGAACCCCGTGATTCCGGATCTTATTTTTGGGATCATACGCCGTACATCAGACCAAACAGGGTGTCGAGAGCTTTGTTCAGTCCCTCTTTGTTCAATACCGAGACCGGTATGATCGGCACGTCCTCCCATAGCGACATTTTCTCGCTAATCTCCTCAGGAGAGAGTGCATCCGAAAGATCCTGCTTGTTAGCGACGATCACCTTTGGTATTGCCTCTGTGCGGCACATCCGGATCATTTCCTTTGCCCGCACGAACGTGTCCGGCTTTGTCGAGTCAATAACGATGAACGCGCCGATTGCCTCTCTTGCAAGTGGTTCAAGCAAGAGATCGAACCGTTCCTGCCCCGGAGTACCAAACACGTCGGCAGAGAAACCTTTATAATCGAGATGCCCGATATCGAGACCAACCGTTGTTGGAAACAGTTCGTAAGACTGCCGTTCCACAGAAACGGTGTCCGCTGCGATTGCATGGGTAAATGCTGTCTTCCCTGCATTGTATGGTCCTGTCACCAGCAGTTTCGGGATGAAGACCCGAACGCCACCCGGTTCAAGGACCTCAAAGAATATCTTATCGGTTTGGGGGGTTATCCAGTTGGACTTCGTAACTGCGAAGACCTGCCTGTATATCACCTTCTCCTCTACGCTGAAGAGTTTAACCTCACAATCGACGATATCAGATAGTTTTTCGAGAAGTACGTTCTTATAATTCCATCTCGTGAACATATAGATGATATTCACGTCGTTTTTCCGTGCTTCTTCGTTCAATTGCCCGACCAATCCGAGTGTCTGGTCAAAGCCGATCGAATCAAGAAGCGTTGCGATGTTCTCGATCACCGCAGTCCCTCCCGCGACATCAGAGATCGCGTTTTTGACCGCTGCCTCACTCTCTGCAAAATCATCGATCGCATACCTGCCGATCGCAGGCATCCCCATCATCAGGGATATGGAATCAACAAAAAATCCCTGGTCAGAGTCAAGAAATGATCGCAGGTCCCAGCCGTACTTCTGAAAGACGTGTTCGATCTCGACAGGCGTTTTTGTGTTCGTATAGATGAAGCCGATCTCTTTGTCGCAACGCATACGTTCAGCAATGATCTGGTATCCGAAAACCTCTGATGTGACGCCCGGCATCGCCGTAAAGAGCAGCGACGTCCCGGCAGGCATGCCGCCGCCGAGCATATCATCGAGCACCGGAATGTAGGTCCTGCGGAGTTTGCCTCCGGTGCCGTCACCAGTTGGAGTGATAGCCGCCATACTACACCTCTTCAAGGATCTCCTGCACCTGTTTCGCCCGCGCTTCGATCTCCATCATGATCAGTCCGAGTTGCGCGCCGGTTTCTGCCAGTGCGATCAGGACCGCCTTTTCACCGGCTGGCTGGAGTAATATCGTACCCTGGTCGGTCTTTACATGGATATCGTTCACCACTCCAATCCCCATCTGGGTGCTTGCGGTCTCTGCGCTCGCCATGATCGTGGAACAGAGCGCAGCAACGATCCGCTCGTTCATCTCAGGAGGCATGCGCGACGTGATCAACAATCCTTCCTTTGAGACAACGCCCACTGCCCTGATCTGTCCGACTTCCCCGAATCGGGAGAGAATCTTGTCCAGTCTTTCTTTCTTTGTTTCAGGCATTCGCTTCACCTACTCGATTAACTCAAAGGACACTACACAGTTCCCGAGTTCTGCGGTTTTGTTCGTTATTCGTATCTGGAACTCATCCCCAAAAACCTTTCTGGCGGCTGATGCTGCGTAAAAGCCGGGCGGGCAGAGAACACACGATTCAATCCCTTTCTCACGCAGGTACTTCAGTGCGAGTGTGTTGATGCAGTTTTTGACGTGGCACCGGACTTTTCCTTTATCACCGTTATCACAGCCGTCACTGTCATCCGGCGTACATCGTATCCCATCGGCAACTTCAAGCCCGACAAGCAGTTTTGCAAGGTCTTTCATGAACTCTGGCATGGGCTTTCCTGGTTTAAATTCGATCCCAAGCTCCTTTTCAGTGGCTTTGATGAGATCAACGCCGACCAGCGGCACCATCGTGGTCTGCATGATTGCTGCGCCACCTCCAAGCGTCTCTTTCAGCGCTCGCTCGAATGCATACGATATAGCATTGTAAACCACATAATCCACCTTCTCTCTGCGCCATTCTTCGGTCATGGTTCCTCCGGATCGATCATTGATATCACCTCGCACCCCTCACCTGGCTTGAGTTTTGCATAGCCCTCACCGCTTGTCCCTTTCACGGCATCGATGGCACCCCTGATGATTCCCGGAATCGGGCATACCGACGTCACGAATGCCTCACCTCCGACCTTACTTGGACAGACATTGCAGTCCACGATCTTGAGCGTGACCGAACCGGCATGTCTGGTGATCTCAAACCGGTCTCCGAACTCAAGCTCGCGTGCAAGAACCTCGATCAACTCAGGTATCGGCGTATCCCTGCTTACCAGCCCTTTCTCAAGGAGCATTTTACCGATTTCGGCGCCGATATATGAAGTGAACAGGTTTGTCAGCTCCTGGCTCGATTTTCCAAACAGTTCGCTGACTGCGGTCCCGAGTCCCATGAATGTGCGGTGCAGATAATCTCTACTATCGGTCATCAAAACCTCCTGTTATCGGAAGACATAAACACTGTAATGTAAGTGTAGTCTGGACGTAATCAATACATAAGTTTACCGCAGGCGGTTTAATCTGGTATACTGGTGCGC
>JAYEGG010000175.1:0-3373 GCA_034658995.1 Methanobacteriota archaeon
TCATCCGCAACTGTCCTTTAACTTCTCCATGATGACAGCCGGGCAGACCCTCTGCACGCCCTCAAGGCTCCCGATTTTCTCCGCGATGAACTTTCCGAGTGCCCTCCCGTCCTTGAGCCAGATCTCGGTCATGATCATGTGGTCCCCGGTCGACGTTGCAACGAATTTCACTTCAGGAAATTCTGTCATTTTGATTGCAACATCGAGAAAGTGTGTGGGCTCGACATCGAGACCGACAAACGAGACTGAGTTGTATCCGAGTTTTGCCGGATCGACAACCACGGTGTAGCGCTTTATAACATCCCTATCTTCAAGCAATTTTACGCGCTTTCGTATCGTGGATTCGCTGACATCGAGTTTTTCCGCAATCTCGGTGAGCGGTGTGCGAGCATTCTCGCGAAGTATTTCCAGTATTAACATGTCTTTTTCGTCAATCATTTCGTATGTCACCATACCGATTTTCGTATTTCTCTTAAACATTAGGGACGATTTTCGCACCATAACGTTATGTATTTCGTAATGCACATCACTACAACGGTAAACCATTAAAAGGTTGGGGCTGGTATCGATTTCAGGCACACTCAGAGCGAGAGCGCATCCATGACGGCGTTTCTGATCAGGTACCCTTGCCCGGTGCAGGATCGTGTCCCCGAGTTCCCGGTCCACGGTCATGTCCGCGGTGCCGGGGGTATGAGTGATGCGCCTCGCTGGCGGCATCGCGAATATCCTGCTGCGAGTGTGCAGGCACCCCGATCAGTTTCTTCGCAACAAACCATGTCGATCCGCAGGGTGCGCTCTGCTTGACCTTGACTGCTGAAATAACCCCATTTGCAACACTGATCTTAAGAACCGGGATTCCAACCCCGAAAGTTGATCCGAATCGGACTTTCTGATGTTCCACGTTGTTCCGCAGGCATACTGCGTGGGCGTTGCCATCCACGCATGTCTGCTGGTCGGGATTACCCCGAATGGAAGGGGTAGCCGGTTAGGCAATCTGTAATGCAACTTCTTGTCAACAGACTGAGGACGCGGAGGATCGCAGATGGGGTGTTGTTTCTCTCTCCCGTCCCTCTGCGCTCTCCGCGGTTTTTCGAATCGTCCCAGAAAAATAATAAGAAGTGTCTTATTCCGCAACAAGTCCACCATACAATCCAGCCACTCCACACACCGTTTTCATTTACGAAAAGGTATATCGCCAGCCCCACCAGAAGGGCAGTTTTTACTCGATTTTTTGTGAAAAAATCGTTTTTTACATCAGCTAAACACCTACGTTGCCCATACACTGCGTTGTGACGGGGGTTTCCGGTAGCTCAGCCGGCAACCACGTTTTAAGTATCTTGCACCACAACATACAGGTTGAGGTACCCCCGCGTGAATGCCCATGAAAACCTGCGCAAACTAAATATCGAGTACATCGAACAATGGGTGCCATACAGTCTTCTCATCGGGATGTTTGCGGGCGCAGGCGCAGTATTTTTCTACACGCTGCTGTCACTCGCATCACACTACCTGCTTGGCGGCATCGGACACTACTATGTGCCACCGGCAGGTGGTGAAGAGGGGCTGCTGCAGATACCGGAGGGCGTCGTGCCGCCCGCTTTGCTCACAGACCCCCACACATGGATTCTTTTGCTGCTGCCAGCGATCGGCGGGCTTGTGGCAGGCATCATCATATACAAGTATGCCCCCGAGGCAGAAGGTCATGGAACCGATGCCGTGATCGATGCGTTTCACCAGCATAAAGGAACCATCAGAAAACGTGTACCGGTCGTTAAGGCGATCTCGTCTGCGATCACCATCGGAACCGGCGGGAGCGCGGGCAGAGAGGGACCGATCGCACAGATCGGCGCGGGTTTCGGGACATATCTTGCAGACCGGTTGAAACTCGATGACAACGCCCGAAGGATGATGCTGATATGCGGCGCGGCAGGCGGCATAGGTGCAATCTTCCGCGCGCCATTCGGAGGCGCGTTATTCGCAATCAGCGTTTTATACAGAAAAGATTCGGAATTCGAGTCGCTTGTTCCGGCATTCATCTCATCCATCACCGCATATTCGATCTTCTGCTCGGTCTTTGGCTGGGGCTCGCTGTTTGCGACCCCTGAGTACACATTCACCCACCCAATCGAACTGGTCTTTGACGCGGTTCTCGGCTTGCTATGCGGTCTGGTCGGCATCGGATATATCAAGATGTTTTACGGGATGCGAGACCTGTTCGCAAGAATCGGTGTGAAAAACTATCTCAAACCCGCAATCGGGGGTCTCCTGCTCGGCACCCTTGCCCTGCTGCTCCAGCAGACCTGTGGAGTGGGCTACATGGTCTTTGAGATGGGTTATGGCATCATACAATCCGCAATTGATGGGGAACTAATGTTATGGACTCTGGTGCTGCTTGTCATCGCCAAGATCCTTGCAACGTCGTTCACCATCAGTTCCGGCGGCAGCGGCGGCGTATTCGCGCCATCGCTTGTGATTGGCGGCACGCTCGGCGGCGCATTCGGTGTGCTGGCGAATGCCGCGTTTCCCGGGATCATTGGCGAGATGCAGGCAACCTCGTTTGTCCTTATCGGGATGGCGGCGATGCTTTCCGGTGTTGCGAACGTTCCGATCGCTGCGATCGTGATGGTCTCTGAACTGACAGGAAACTACAACCTGCTGCCGCCGCTGATGTTTGCCTCAACCCTCGCATACCTGATCACCAGCAACTGGTCGATCTATGAAAAACAGGTCTCGGCAAGGGTGGATTCGCCAGCACACCGCGAGGAACTGACCATCGACGTTCTTGAAAACACACTTGTGAGCGAAGCCATGTCTGTTGATATCATGCCCACACATCAGTCAAACAGTGCACAGACGGTGCTGAACCTGATCCACAAGTACGGACACATAGGATACCCTGTGATCGATGACGACCGACTTGTTGGGATCGTGACATTCGGGGACGCCGAGCGCGTGCCGCCTGATGATCGTGATGAAACGCTCGTCGGAGAGATCATGACAACACCGCCGATCGTGACATATCCTGATGAGTCGCTTGAGGATGCGCTGCACAAACTGGTCTTAAACAACATTGGAAGGCTTCCGGTGGTCGACCCTGCTGATGAGTCAAGGATGCTTGGCATACTCACAAAATACGACATCATACGACTGCATGCGCAGTTGAGATGATTTGTCAGTACCGCCCAATGCTGCCCCGGGATTGCCCCCCCCCCCAAACCCGTACAGTGTGACGCACGTCTATTTTCCGGGTAGTGTCCCAATTCAAGATAGTTAATGAAATAAAAGAGTCCGCGCCATAATATCCGATAGGGGGATGATTGTACGCACATGCTCAATGTCATGCGGAGTTTTAAAAAGGGCCTAACGGTACAAA